>NZ_JAFGYX010000029.1:0-64872 GCF_017491625.1 Pseudomonas sp. 50_B | reverse complement strand
TCTGGCTTCGATGAACTGAAGCGCAACCGCTGCCGAAAACCGCGTAACTCGTTGAATCTCAAGGAGTTTTCCGTTTCGACTGCGCCGGAAGTGGGGCGAATTATAGACCTGTAGAATCTGCCGTCAAGGGCTAATTACGCTTTTGTTGCAGAAGATGCTTTTTTAGCAAGAACCCGGGGAATCCGGCGCATGACTGACGGCACGCGCAACAACAGCAATAACGCACCTATAGATGCATACACCGCCCACTCCTTCAGATCGGCCCGGACAATCCAGAGCATATGCAGCAATCCAAGCCCGAGAATGAAATACACCAACCGATGCAGCTTTTTCCAGCGTGCGCCCAGTCGGCGCTGACTGTAACGATTGGACGTGACCGCCAACAGCAATAGAAAGACGAACCCCAGACTACCGACAAAGATATATGGCCGCTTGCGCAGCTCTACACCCAACTGCGACCAATCCAAAGCGAGAATGAATACGCCATAGGCACACAGGTGCAACACGACATAGGCGAAACACCACAACCCTAACTGCCTGCGCACCGCTATCCAACCCGCCCACCCAGTAAGACGCTGCAACGGCGTCATACTTAAAGTGATCAACAGCAACACCAAAGTACCCAAGCCCAGACGATCAACCAAAACCTTGCCGGGGTCTGGCCCCAACACCGAAGCCCAGGCCTCATACAGCCAATACAGGGGCCAGACAGCCGCAGCAATAAAGACGACGACACGCCAGAACGAATAACGCATCAGTAATTCTTCCGAAGATCCATACCGCTATATAGAGAAGCAACCTCGTCCGAGTAGCCATTGAACATCTGCGTTTCTCTTACGTTAGGACTGAACAGTCCACTCGGCAGACGACGCTCCCGCGCCTGAGTCCACCGAGGATGATCAACAGTCGGGTTCACATTTGCGTAAAAACCATATTCGTTGGCCGCAATGCTCTGCCATGTGGTCTTCGGCTGCTCACTGACCAGGCTGATACGCACAATCGACTTCACACTCTTGAAGCCATACTTCCAAGGCACCACCAGTCGCAGAGGCGCACCATTCTGGTTAGGCAGCTCACGCCCATACATCCCTACCGCAAGAATCGCCAATGGATTCATCGCCTCATCAAGACGCAAGCCTTCGACATAAGGCCAGTCGATCAAGGCAAAACCGGAACGCTGACCCGGCATGCTCTTAGGGTCCTGCAGTGTTTCAAAACGAATGAACTTGGCTTTACTGGTTGGCTCCACCTGCTTGAGCAACGCTGAGATTGGAAAGCCTATCCAGGGAATCACCATCGACCAGGCTTCTACGCAGCGAAGTCGATAAATACGCTCCTCCAGGGAGTAGGGCTTCATGAAATCTTCGAGGGTATAGCGTCCAGGCTTGGCGACCTCACCATCAACCACCACACTCCATGGTTCGGTCTTGAGCTCACCCGCGTTGGCCGCCGGATCCCCCTTGTCCGTACCGAACTCATAGAAGTTGTTGTAGTGGGTCGCATCCTTGAAAGGCGTGATCGCCTCTCCCTTGACTGTTACGGCTTGCCACTGGGTGTTGGTCAGCTTGTCAGAAAACCACGCAGGCGCACGGCCAGGCTCTACGTCGGCGTAACGCGCCATATCCTGCGCAACTGCCCAACGTGGCAAACCGGCAAAGGCCATACCTGCTACCGCACCACCCAGCAAGCTGCGTCGAGAGAGATAAAGAGATTCAGGCGTGACATCCGACTCATTGCAGTCGGACGCTTTGGGGAATTTGAACAACATGGCAACTCCGCAGTATTGGAGGACAGATGTACCAATAGACTGCGGAGTATGGAGGAAATTACATCACTCGGCGCTTTTGCGACGACGCAGGTGCAACAGGTACTGGATAGGGCCCGAAGCTGCATAAGCCAGGAACACCAGCAGCAAAATACGTGGCGGATCGCTGAACACCACGGCAAACACCAGCACTACTGCCAGAATCGCTACAAAAGGTACCCGCCCTTTCAGATCCAGGTCCTTGAAGCTGTTGTACTTGATATTGCTGACCATCAACATGCCTGCCGCCGCCACCATCAGCGCCACCAGAAACGACATCTTCGAACCCTGGATACCGTAGTCACTGAAAGCCCAGACAATACCCGCCACCACACCTGCCGCCGCAGGGCTGGCCAGGCCTATGAAATAACGCTTATCAGCAGTTCCCACCTGAGTGTTGAAACGTGCCAGGCGCAGTGCAGCACCCGCCACATAAATAAAGGCGACCATCCAGCCGACCTTACCCATATCGCCAAGAGCCCAACCGAAGGCAAGCAATGCCGGCGCTACGCCAAATGCAACCATATCCGACAGTGAATCGTACTCGGCGCCGAAAGCACTTTGGGTATTGGTCATGCGGGCAACCCGCCCATCCAAACCGTCAAGGACCATAGCGACAAAGATCGCAATAGCGGCAAAGGCAAAGTACTTGCTCGCCCCCGCCGTGTCCCCGGCACTCAGCGCACTCTGGGCACTCATGGAGCTGATAATGGAATAGAACCCCGCGAACAGGTTCGCAGTGGTGAACAGATTCGGCAGAAGATAGATACCACGATGCCGGACTTTACGGCCTTCAGCGTCATGCCCTTCTTCGACATGCTCATCGATCGGTAGCAGGCTTTCGGCGTCAGAGGCCTGGTTTGGCTCTTCGGGACGTTCGCTCATGGACAAATACCTTGCAACGGTGTGAAAAGTTTCGACAGATACCCAAGGGCCGTGATTCGGCCACAAAGGATCCAGCTTTATACCAGAACCTACCCGTCCAAACGAAAAAACGCGGCCTAGGCCGCGTTTTCTCTGACAAGACTCGAACTTAGTTCTTGGCTTTGTCGACGATTTTGTTGGCACCGATCCACGGCATCATCGAACGCAGTTGCTCACCGATGATTTCGATACCGTGAGCAGCGTTGTTACGACGCTTGGCGGTCATCGATGGGTAGCCAGTAGCGCCCTCGCTGATGAACATCTTCGCGTATTCGCCGTCCTGGATGCGCTTCAGAGCGTTGCGCATGGCCTGACGGGATTCGGCGTTGATAACTTCTGGACCAGTCACGTACTCGCCGTACTCGGCGTTGTTGGAGATCGAGTAGTTCATGTTGGCGATACCGCCTTCGTACATGAGGTCAACGATCAGTTTCAGTTCGTGCAGGCACTCGAAATAGGCCATTTCCGGCGCGTAGCCAGCTTCAACCAGAGTTTCGAAACCGGCCTTGACCAGTTCAACGGTACCGCCGCACAGAACAGCCTGCTCGCCGAACAGGTCGGTTTCAGTCTCGTCCTTGAAGGTGGTTTCGATGATGCCGGTACGACCGCCGCCCACGCCAGCCGCGTAGGACAGGGCTACATTCTTGGCATTGCCGGACGCGTCCTGGTAGATAGCGATCAGGTCAGGAATACCGCCGCCCTTGACGAACTCGGAACGCACGGTGTGGCCTGGAGCCTTCGGCGCGATCATGATCACGTCGAGATCGGCACGTGGAACGACCTGGTTGTAGTGGATCGCGAAGCCGTGGGAGAAGGCCAGGGTGGCACCCTTCTTGATGTTCGGCTCGATTTCGTTCTTGTACAGCTGGGACTGGAACTCGTCCGGGGTCAGGATCATGACCAGGTCGGCGCCGGCAACGGCTGCAGCAACGTCGGTCACTTTCAGGCCATGAGCCTCAGCCTTGGCAACAGTGGCCGAGCCTTTGCGCAGGCCTACAGTCACGTCAACACCGGAGTCTTTCAGGTTGCAAGCTTGAGCGTGGCCCTGGGAACCGTAACCGATGATGGCAACTTTCTTGCCCTGGATGATCGACAGGTCGCAGTCTTTATCGTAGAAAACTTTCATGAATTTCCCCTATATCAGGCCGTTCCGGCCATTCGCTAATTTGAGTTAGATGCTCAGTACTTTGTCGCCACGGGCAATCCCGGTGACACCACTGCGTACGGTTTCCAGAATCGACGCGGTGCCGATCGATTGAATGAAACTGTCGAGCTTGTCGCTGGTACCGGTCAATTGAACGGTATACACGCTGGCGCTGACATCAACGATCTGCCCACGGTAAATATCAGTAGTGCGCTTGACCTCGGCGCGCTGTGCACCAGTGGCCTTGATCTTGACCAACATCAGTTCGCGCTCGATGTGAGCACTTTCCGACAGGTCCACCAGCTTCACCACCTCGATCAACTTGTTCAGGTTCTTGGTGATCTGCTCGATGATCTCATCATGACCAACCGTGGTGAGGGTCAGACGCGACAGGGTCGGGTCTTCGGTCGGCGCCACGGTCAAGCTTTCAATGTTGTAGTTACGCTGAGAGAACAGACCGACTACGCGAGACAAAGCGCCCGGTTCGTTTTCCAGAAGCAAGGAAATGATGTGCCGCATGATTAAGTACGCTCCGTCTTGCTCAGCCACATATCGCGCATAGAGCCGTCTTTGATCTGCATCGGATAGACGTGCTCGCTGGTGTCGACCTGGATATCAAGGAATACCAGGCGATCCTTCATGGCGAACGCTTCTTCCATCTTCGGCTTCAGATCCTTCAGATCAGTGATACGCATGCCCACGTGCCCATAGGCCTCAACCAGCTTGACGAAGTCAGGCAGCGACTCCATGTAGGAGTGCGAGTGACGGCTGCCGTAGCTCATGTCCTGCCATTGGCGCACCATGCCCAGCACACCGTTGTTCAGGTTAACGATCTTGACCGGCAGACCGTACTGCAGGCAGGTGGACAGCTCCTGGATATTCATCTGGATACTGCCCTCGCCGGTGACGCAGGCGACATCATTATCCGGAAAGCTCAACTTGACGCCCATGGCTGCCGGGAAACCGAAGCCCATGGTGCCCAGGCCGCCGGAGTTGATCCAGCGATTGGGCTTGTTGAACTTGTAATACTGCGCCGCGAACATCTGGTGCTGGCCCACGTCGGAGGTGACAAAGGCATCGCCCTTGGTCACTTCGCACAGGGTTTCGATCACCGTTTGCGGCTTGATGATGCTGCCGTCGCCCTTGTCGTAAGGGAACAGGCCGCGATCACCACGCCACTCGTCGATCTGCTTCCACCAGCTGGCAACCGTGTCCTTGTTCGGGGTCTCGCCGATTTCCTTGAGCGCCGCGACCATTTCGGTCAGGACACTTTCCACAGGCCCCACGATAGGCACGTCAGCCTTGATGGTCTTGGAAATGGAAGCAGGGTCGATGTCCACATGAATGATCTTGGCGTTCGGGCAGAACTTCGGTGCACCGTTGATAACCCGGTCATCGAAGCGCGCGCCTACCGCAAGAATCACGTCAGCGTGGTGCATGGTCAGGTTTGCCGTGTAGCTGCCGTGCATGCCGAGCATGCCGACGAACTGTCGGTCAGTACCCGGATAGGCGCCCAAGCCCATCAAGGTATTGGTCACTGGCAGATTGAGCATCTTGGCCAGTTCGGTGAGCGGTGCGGAGCCGCCACCAAGGATCACGCCGCCGCCTGCATAAAGCACAGGTCGCTTGGCCGCCAGGAGCATCTCTGCCGCCTTGCGGATTTGCCCGGAATGACCACGGACAGCTGGGCTGTAGGAGCGCAGCTTGGCTTTCTTGGGGAAAACGTATTCGAACTTTTCAGCCGGGTTGGTCATGTCCTTGGGGATATCGACCACTACCGGACCGGGACGACCGGACTGCGCCAGGTAGAAGGCTTTCTTCATGACTTCCGGGATTTCCGAAGCATGCTTGATCATGAAGCTGTGCTTCACGATCGGCCGGGAGATACCGATCATGTCGGTTTCCTGGAACGCATCGGTACCGACCATGGTGCTAGGCACCTGACCGGAAATGATCACCATTGGAATCGAGTCCATATAGGCGGTGGCAATACCGGTAATGGCATTGGTCGCGCCCGGGCCGGAAGTCACCAGTACCACACCGGCTTTACCGGTGGCACGGGCATAGCCGTCAGCCATATGGGTTGCCGCTTGTTCGTGACGAACCAGGATGTGAGTCACTTCCGGCTCTTTGAACAGGGCATCGTAAACATGAAGGAGAGCACCACCTGGGTACCCGTAGATATATTTGACGCCTTCGTCACGCAAAAAGCGGACGAGCATCTCACCGCCAGATAAAAGCTCCACGTTGTTCACCTCTAAAACGCCAGAATACCGCCCTCAAAAGGGAGCGGGTCTTAATAGGTTTACTTCTCAGCAGAGCATGAGCGACGGTGGTCGCCGACTACGTCAGCACTGACTGAGCAAGTATTGGGAGCGCCCCAAAGTGTTGCGGGGTTTTCCCACCCAGCGCGAGGTAACGCGTTGCGGGTGTAGCACTTCGGCGCGGATGTGCGCCTCATGATCTGCTGAGTGGGTCTGCTTCTGGCAGTCCCTCTACAGCGGACTTTGGATTCTTCTGTTTCGTCCCCTTCAAGTCAAGTCGTCTATGTAGTTAATTCGAACTAAGCGCATGAGAACGCAAGAAAAAACCCAAAAACAACCACTGTCTGCACTTCGATTGCGCAATATTCGACAAGCAACTCAGAAATGCGCACCTTGACTTTGGTCATCGGCTTATAGACAGGGACTGGTCAAGGCTGCCGGCAGAACGGCAAGAAGAGCGCTAGGAAGAGCTGAGGAGGACGGTGCCTGGCATCCGAAGGCGACTGCCAGGCATACCTGGCAGTCTCGGATTCAGCGGGTGGCCGCGATGAGTTGATCGAACTCTTTGAGCAACATTCGCAACTGCAGATCGCGCCCCTGCATCGGCCGGGTGGAGAACACCATTTCGGCCATTTCCTGGATACCGGAGGCATTGGGCAGCGGCAGATCCTGCTCCAGGATCATCTTCATGCGCGGCAGGAAGATCCACTGCAGCCACTGCTCGAAATCCAGCGTATCCACGGCAAAAGGCTGAGTACTGGCCAGAGCCTCGGCACTGGGTGCTATCTCGTCCCACAGCCCCTGCACGCGCAACTCACGCTCGATCAGCAGCAACTGCTCGGCGATCTTGGGAAAACGCACATCCATCACAGCGAGACTCGGGCTTTCTGCCGTGCCTGGGCGGCACCAGCTGCATCACCCTGTTTCTCCCGTGCCTGGGCGATCAACTCCCACAAACTCGCCTGAAGATCGGGACGACCATTGGCAAAACTCAGACCGCGACGAGCAAACTGTTCGGCTTGCGGCGCATCACCCTGGGCCATGCGCACCTGAGCCAGGCGGTACAGCACCTGCGGCTCACGTGGAGCAACACGCTGCGCCCGCTCGAGGCTGGAAGAAGCACCGTTCAGGTCACCACTGGACTGCTGCTGTTGCGCAGTGGTTAGCAACGCTAGCACCGGACCGTCCAGTTGCTCATCAGCAGACAGGCCACCGGCACGTGCCGAAGGGATGCCACTGGGCGTGGAAGGCATGTTGTAGCTGCCCTGGTTGATCGGCGCCGGCTGATAGCCGGAGCCGTCCACCGGACCCGGGGTAATAGGCCCGGAGGTAATAGGCCCCGGAGTAATCGGCGAGCTGCTGATCGGCGCCGAAGCCGTTGCGCCACCACCCGGAACCATCACCACCACCCCGGAGTCCTCCGGAATCGCCTGTGCTTGAGCTTGCGCCGGACGCTTGATCGTCGTCTGTCGAAAGCCTCCGGAGGCAGAAATCCGCTCACTGTTGGACACGGCCGTGCCGGAGTCCACGACGGGAATGGAGCCGCGCTGCACACTGGCGCAACCGTTAAGCAACGCCAGAGCTGTAATAGCTGGAACCCACCACTTGTTCACGTCAAACCCTCATCGCTTAGTTCATCCAGCCCTTGACCCAATCCATCACATCGCTACCTGCCGGGGGTTCACCACCGCAGGAGGCGCCGGGAGGCGGTTCGCTGCCGCGAATATACGGCATCTGTACAGCCCCCGGACAGTTGGCATCGGAGCCCTGTCCGGTACGCGAATCGACCCAGGCTTGAACCACGTTGTCCGGCTGCGGCATATCCAGCGGCAGCGGATCGGCCTTGCGCATGAAACTGGTCCACACCTGCAAGGCACCCGTGGCGCCGGTAAACGGCGTCTTGCCATTATCGTCACGACCCAGCCAGACCACCGCCAGCAGGTCCTGGCTGAAGCCCGCGAACCAGCTGTCACGGGAGTCGTTACTGGTACCGGTCTTGCCCGCAAGCGCCAGGGTCTTGGGCAATACGTTGTAAACCGAGCTACCCGTGCCGTCGCGCATCACACGCTGCATCGCACTCTGGATCAGGTAGATAGACCCCGCATCGAATCGCTGCTGAATCTGGAACGGATAACGCTTGAGCGGTTCGCCTTCGGCCGTCAACACGCTGCGAATCCCACGCATTGGCGTATTGAAACCGCCATTGGCCAGGGTCTGGTACATGGTCGCCACTTCGATCGGGCTCATGCCACCGGCTCCCAGCAGCATCGAGGGGAACGCTGGGAACTCCCGGGTAACGCCCAGGCGCCCCAGGGTTTTCAGGACGTTGGGTACGCCCACTTCCAAGCCAAGCCGTGCGGTGGACAAGTTGTAGGAATGGGCCAGGCCCTGGTACAGGAAAACGGTGCCATGGGAACGACGGTCGTAGTTCTGCGGCTTCCACACCTGGCCGTCAGCGCCCTTCACCGAGAAAGCCTCATCGGAAAGCCAACTGGTCAGGGTGTACTGGCTGGGCTTTTCCAGAGCCGTCAGGTAGACCGCAGGCTTGATCAGCGAGCCGATTGGACGCACTGCGTCCAATGCCCGATTGAAACCGGCGAAGCTGGCTTGACGACTGCCGATCATGGCCTGGACTTCACCGGTTTCCGGATTGGTCACCACCATGGCCGCTTCAACGTCTTCCGAGCCCTTGCGTCCAGCCAGGCGTTTGAAGGTATCGTTGACCGAAGCCTCAGCCTTCATCTGCAGGATGGGATCGAAACTGGTGAAGATTCGCAGCCCTTCTTCAGTCAAGTCTTCGTCGCGATAATCTTCTCGCAACTGGCGCTTAACCAGGTCGAGGAAGCCTGGGAACGAGCTGTCCGCCAGGCTGCCGCGCTTGGTCACGCCCAATGGCATTTTTTTCGCAGCTTCAACCTGCTCGGCAGTGGCCACACCCTGTTGCTCAAGCAGGTCGAGCACCAGGTTGCGCCGTTCCAGAGCACGCTCCGGATAACGCCGCGGATTGTAATAGGAAGGACCTTTGACCATCCCCACCAGCAGCGCTACCTGATGCAATTTGAGTTCGGACAGCGGCTGGCTGAAGAAGAACTGGCTGGCCAAACCGAAACCGTGCACCGCTCGCTGACCATCCTGGCCGACAAAAACCTCGTTGAGATAGGCCTCGAGAATCTCGCGCTTGTCGTAATGCAGCTCCAGCAGCAGCGCCATCATGGCTTCATTGAGCTTTCGCGACAGGCTGCGTTCATTGGTCAGGAAGAAGTTCTTCACCAACTGCTGGGTCAGGGTGCTGCCACCCTGGCGCATCTGGCCCGACGAAGTGTTGACCCAGATCGCCCGGGCAATCGACTTCGGTGACACCCCGAAGTGCGAATAGAAGTCACGGTCTTCCACCGCCACCAGGGTTTCCAGCAGGTAGGGGGGAACCTGATCGATCTTGATCAGGATCCGGTCCTCCAGATTTTTCGGGTACAGGCCACCGATCAGCAGCGGCTCCAGCCGCACGACCGCAAGCTTGGCGCCCTTACTGCCGGACAGCTCCGCCACATAGTCACCGGAGAAACGCACGCGAACCGGCTGCGCTTGCTCCAATCCTTCATAGAACTGGAAGCCACGGGTATTCAGATCGACAGTGTTGCCGCTGACCGCAGCAGCACCGGGACCATTGGCGACACTTTCGCGGCGATAGCCCAGGGCATCGAGCTCCGTCAGAAAGTCCTCCTTGCTGAGCTTTTGCCCGACGAACAGCTCCAGCGGACGGGCATAGACCTTGGCCGGGATAGTCCAGCGCTTGCCGGAGAATTTTTCCTGGACCACAGCATCGAGGTAAACCGCAAAGCCAGCGAGCACTACCAAGCCGACCAAACTGAGCTTGAGCGCCCAGCCCAGCCAGGGGCGCAGGCCACCAGAGGGAGTTTTTTTAGCGGAACGAGGGGATCGGGTACGAGTCATGGCGGCGGATTATACGCACTTTATTCATCCTCAACATGCGCCACCCGAGGTTTGCGTTACCCCTCCCAACGGCCATAATGACGCCCTCGATTTTCCCGACTCTAAAGGATCACCCGTGAGCCAGTCACTGATCGCCGCCCTGCAAAACCCCGCTTTGTATCCTCATCCCGTAGAAGGGTTTCAGGTCATCGAAACCCACATCTCCTGGGTACTGCTCACCGGTCCCTTTGCTTATAAAGTGAAGAAGCCGGTGAATTTCGGGTTCCTCGATTTCACCAGCCTGGATGCCCGGGAGCATTTCTGCGGTGAAGAGCTGCGCCTGAACCAGCGCCTGACCCAGGACCTGTACCTGGAAGTCCTGCCGATCACCGGTAGCGCCGAAGCTCCAGAGCTGGGCGGCAACGGCCCGGTCATCGAATACGCGCTGAAAATGCGCCAGTTCCCTCAGAGCCAATTGCTCAGCACCTTGCAAACCAATAGCGAACTGACCACCGCGCACATCGACGAGCTAGCCAAGCAGATCGCCGAGTTCCACCTCAGCGCCCCCAAGGTCCCGGCCGCCCACGAAGCCGGTACACCGGAAAGCGTAATGGCGCCAGTACGCCAGAACTTCGAGCAGATACGCCCCTTCCTCAGCGATAAGGCCGACCTGCAGCAGCTCGAAGCCCTGGAGGCCTGGGCCGAGGCTAGTTTCGAACGCCTCAAGCCACTGCTGGCCCAACGCAAGAGCGAAGGCTTTATCCGTGAGTGCCACGGTGATATCCACCTGGGTAACGCCACTCTTATCGACGGTAAGGTGGTGATTTTCGACTGCATCGAATTCAACGAACCCTTCCGTTTCACTGACGTCTATGCCGACACCGGCTTCCTCGCCATGGACCTGGAAGATCGCGGCCTGAAAAGCCTGGCGCGGCGTTTCATCAGCCAGTACCTGGAACTGACCGGTGACTATCAGGGCCTGGAACTGCTGAACTTCTACAAAGCCTACCGTGCTCTGGTACGCGCCAAAGTCAGCCTGTTCAGCATGCCGGCCGATGCCACTCCGGTGCAGCGCGCCACCACCCTGCGCCAATACCGCAACTACGCCAACCTCGCGGAAAGCTACAGCACCATTCCATCACGCTTCCTGGCGATCACCTCGGGCGTCTCGGCCGTTGGCAAAAGCCGCGTAGCCATGCGTCTGGTGGAGGCATTGGGCGCCGTTCGCCTGCGCTCCGATGTGGAACGCAAGCGTCTGTTCGGCGAGCAACAAGTGCCGAACGACCCTCACGCCGGTATCTACAGCAGCGAAGCCAGCAGCGCCACCTACACCCGCCTGCATGAAATTGCCGAAACTATTCTGCGCGCTGGTTTCCCAGTCGTGATCGACGCTACCTACCTCAAGCGCGCGCAGCGGGATGCCGCAGCCAAGGTGGCCGAAGCCACCGGCACCCCTTGCCTGATCATCGACTGCAACGCACCCGAGGCAGTGGTCGCCAGCTGGTTGGCTCAACGTCAAGCCGATCAGAACGATCCTTCCGATGCCACTCTGGAAGTGATCGCCACCCAGCAAGCCACGCGTGAGGCCCTGACCGACGAAGAGCTGCTACGCAGCAAGCGCATCGAAACCAACGAAAGCGGTAGCCTGGATGCCCTGGTTGCCAACATTCGTCAGCGCCTCCCAGGCCTGTAAGCAGTAATTTCAGCCGTGAAGTGCAAAGACTTCACGGCTGAAAAATAGTGGCACTATACTGGCGTCATAAATCCAACACTGGTGACGTCGCCATGAGCCAACCGAAACTTCTGGATACTCCGCTTTACGCCCTGCTGCATAGAGACGACATCGTCGGTTTCAACCGCGAACGTCCAAAGGATCAACCCATCGACATGCGTGGCGGTGACTTCCGCGGCCTCGACCTGCGACAGTTGAACGCTCAGGGCATCGACTTCACTGACGCCTACTTCCGTTCCGCCGATCTGCGTGGCCTGGACCTGCGCAATGCCACCATGGAAGGCGCCAGCCTGGCTCATGCGCAAATCTCTGGCGCCTACTTCCCGGTAGAACTGACTGCCGACGAAATCCTCATGTCGGTCAACTTCGGTACCCGCCTGCGGTACAACACCCGCTGAAACCCCTGCACTGCTCTGTCCGGCGCCCAACTGCGCGCCGGACCCGCGACATCCCCATTGCTCCCTTACCCTGCAAGGCCCGAGCGCCCTCGCTGCCTCGCCCTGATCCCCCCTCCTTAGAAGCATTTGCGCCAAACCCGACCAAAGAACAGCGCGTTTTCTACTGAGCGCTACACTCCTTTGAGGCTGCCCACTCACCATTCGGCCATCGCCAGGAGGCTTAATGAATGATGAACTGCAACATTTGAAGAACCTTGGCAAGACCTCCGCACAATGGCTGCATGCAGTGGGCATCCATAGTGCTTCGGACTTGCGCCGCCTGGGCGCGGTAGACGCCTATCGGGCGGTGCGCACCCGCGGTTTTCGCGCCTCTAAAGTCCTGCTATACGCCATTGAAGGAGCCTTGATGGACATGCACTGGAACGACCTTCCTGCTGAACGCAAAGAGGCGTTGAACAAACAGCTGGACGCCATTTCCTCTCGCCACAAAAACTGACTGGCAGAACCTTATGTATCTGATGGGGGAGCAACCGGCCTACGCCGATGCCTTGATCAACCGTCTGCAAAGTATCCCGACGCAACTACTGGCGGGACTTTCACCCAGCGGTTCAGCCCTGGAATTTGAAGCTGTAGCGGACCTGTCCAGCGCACTGCCCGGTCACCAACTGTTCCTCCTCGACAGCGGCGTGATCCAGGCCAGCGTTGACGAACGACCACTTTTTTACCTGCATGAAGGGGATCTGGTGGGGTTGCGTCGAGGTATCGAGCAGCCACAGTGGCACTTGAGCAGCGACACACCACTGATATTGACCCCCTATTTGCGGACCGACGTGTTCCGGCATATCTACGCCGACGAACAGCGCTCGGAACTGTTGCTGCAATACCTGATTGGCCAGACCGCCCTACTCTCTGATGCAGTAGCTCGCTTGAAACCTCCGGAATTACGCAGCAACAACGGCTTCAAACGGGTAGCTTCAGGCGAGGTTCTGATTGCTCAGGGGGATGAGGCGGATCATGTCTTCGTGATTCTCGAAGGACACGCCCAAGCCTTTGTCGATGGCCACAAAGTTGGCGATGTACCCAAGGATGAGATTTTTGGCGCCATGGCAGTCTTCACCGGAGAGAAACGCAGCGCCAGTGTGATCGCCAGCGAGCCGAGCACGATCATGCTGATTCCCAAGGAGCAGTTCCTCAGCCTGACCCAGAGCAATCCACGCATCGCCCACAGCCTGATCGAGAGCATGGCACGGCGCATCGACCTGCTGAACAAGGAAGTGACCCGTCTCATGGCCTTGAGCAGCCCGAGCCAAGATTGAACCAGCAGAGGATCCAAACAAGCGTTTAGCGAAATATGCGAAAACTGAAAAAGCCTTGTTGACTTCGAAATGAGAATCGTTATGATTATCACAACTGGTCGCGAGATCAGTCGATAACCTGGAAGACCAGTGGTTCGGACTCTCAGATTATCTCCTCATCAGGCTAATCACGGTTATTTGACCCGGCTCTTGCCGGGTCTTTTTTTGCCGGTGAAAAAGTGAGCCATTCAAGGTTTCAATTGCGCACAGTAATCCTTGGGTGGCTGGGGTGGCGTGTACCAGACGTAATCGGCCGATGCCGGGGAAACCTCACTTCCCTGCTCCGCCAGAATCAGCACCACAACTTCCTGCCCCTGATCCAGATCAGCCATATGCAAGGGCACCCCAAGATCTCGGCGCCCATGAAAAGATCCGGCAAACAGCAAGGCTGGAGTCGGTGCTGCCAGCAGCCGCTCGGCCATGCGCCGATCCCGCTGTTGCTGCACCGCCAGCATGGACGGCACCTGGCTTTCGGGCAGTAGGCCACAGTGGGACTCGCGAATTTGCGCGGACAAGAGCTGAGTCACCGGGCGGGCATTGCTCCGCGCCCCGGACAGAACAGGCGCCTGTGCATAAATCCTGCGCACGTCCTGAGTGTTCAGATTGGCTGCCAGCAAGGGATAGGGCTGCTTCAACGCATACCCCACCAGCGGACCGTAGAGACTCCAGTCCCAACCCGGTTGCCAGGCCAACGTAGCGGGTAATCCTTCAGGCAAACGCCGCCCATCCAGGGACCGCTTGACCTCATCGACTTTTGATTGCTGATCCGGATTGAGCATTTCCAACAACAGACTGCCCTGTTGCCGCTCCGCGGACATAGAGCGCAAGAGCCAGAGTTGCAACGCGTGATGATCGGCGTTGTCATGCTGCTCACCGACTATCAGCCTGGGCGCCTGTGCCAGGCGTTCAACCAGCTCGCCTGGGCTCAGCGCCTCACCATTGTGCAGATCAATAATGTTGCCTGGCTCCCGCGCAACCGGGGGCGGCAGCGTTTCCGGCATGCTGTGACAGGCCGCCAGCAACAAGGCCAGCAGTAGCGAGAGTGCACGCATCAGGTCTCTCCGTGTGTCAGATCAACGGGCAATGATCAACGGATGCCCGCGTTCAGGGTGCTGCTGCACCAGAACCTCCAGGCCGAACACCGCTTGCAACGGCTCGGAACGCAGCACCTCGGCTGGCGTCCCCAACGAATGCGGGCGTCCGCCTTCAAGCAGCAATACCCGATCACAGTAGCGCGCCGCCAGATTCAGGTCATGGAGGATAATCAGCACCGCCGCGCCGCGATCGGCAAACTCCCGGACGGCCTGCAAGGTGATGTGTTGATGCAACGGGTCGAGGGCAGACGTGGGCTCATCCAGCAACAGGTTGTGCCCACTCTGTCCTGGCCACAATTGCGCCAGGACCCGCGCCAGATGCACCCGCTGCCGCTCTCCACCCGACAACGCCAGGTAGCTGCGCCCCGACAGATGCATCACATCGGCCGCTTCCAGCGCGGCACTGACTATCTGCGCGTCACGCACGCGACCACTCTGATGGGGCAAGCGCCCAAGCCCCACCACTTCCTCGACCCGAAAAGCGAAGTCCAGACTCGACGCCTGAGGCAACACCGCCAGACGTTGCGCCCGCAATGTACCCTGCCACTGCGCCAACTCTTGCCCATCCAGCGACACTCGGCCCTGGTGGGCCGCCAACTCTCCACTCATGGCTCCGAGCAGACTGCTTTTACCGGCGCCATTGGGTCCAAGCACCCCCAATACCTGGCCCGGCAACAATTGCAGGTCCACGCCGGACAGAACATCTTTACCACCACGGCGGACATGCAGATTCTCGACTCGCAGCATCAGGCGCGCCCTCGCAACAACAGGTACAGAAAGAACGGGGCGCCGATAAAAGCGGTGACGATACCGATGGGCAATTCGGCTGGTGCCAGCGCCAGACGCGCCACCAGGTCAGCCAACAGCAGCAAGCTGGCCCCCGCCAGGATCGATGCCGGAAGCAAGGTGCGGTGATCCGGCCCCGACAGCAGGCGCACCAGATGGGGCACCACCAGTCCGACAAAACCTATCATCCCCGCTGCAGCCACGGCAGCTCCCACGCCCAGGGCAGTACAGAACACCAGCTCGCGCTTGAGTCCTTCGACATCGATCCCCAAATGCTTGGCCTCGGACTCGCCCAGTAGCAGCGCATTCAATGCCGTGGCCCGACGAGGCAACCACAGAGCTACCGCAGCCGTCACCAGCAGCAGCGGCCACAACCGCTGGTAACTGGCACCGTTCAGGCTGCCCAGGTTCCAGAAGGTCAAGGTTCGCAAGGTGGCATCATCCGCCAGGTAGGTGAACAAGCCCACAGCCGAGCTGGCCAGAGCCGTCAAGGCTATTCCCGCCAGCAACATGGTTGCTACATGAGTCTGGCCATTGCGCCGGCCAAGACGATAGACCAGCGCCGTAACTCCCAGGCCACCCAGAAAGGCACAGAGTGAAAGCAGGTAAGGGCCAATGGCTTCCGGTACACCGCCGAACATCGAGCCGCCAACAATGGCGATCGCCGCGCCCAACGCTGCTCCACTGGACACCCCCACCAGCCCCGGATCCGCCAGGGGATTGCGAAACAGTCCCTGCATGGCCACGCCGGACAGCGCCAGCACTCCACCCACTGCAAGGCCAAGCAAGGTCCGCGGCAAGCGGATCTGCCCGAGGATCAGCTCCGCCTGCTCCAGCCCCTGCCCATTGATCGGTATTCCAAGCAAGCGCAGGGCGGCGCGCAAGGTATCGAACAGGGGCAGGCTGACCGGCCCCAAGGCCAGTGACAGCCAAATAGCCAGGAGGCACAGGGCTCCCAACCCGAGAAACAGCGTTCTAGGTTTGACCAGACGACTCATTGGGCCGACTTGGCCTGGGGGTAGAACGCTGCCGCCAGGCGCTTCAGGCTATCCGGCAACCGAGGCCCCAAGCCCCCCACCAGCAAGGTCGGATCCAATTCGACCACCCGCCCAGCCTTGACCGCCGCAGTAGACGCCAGCACCGGGTTTTCCTTGAACAGCGCAGCACGGGCCGCGTCGCCGCTCAGACTGCGATCGGAAAACACCAGGACTTGCGGACTCAAGCCGGCCAAGGACTCCACCGAAAACGGCTTGTAGCCGGTATGGGTCGCCAAGTTGTGCCCACCGGCCTGCTGCAGGAGCCAGTCCGCCGCAGTGTCCTTGCCGGCAATCAGCGGTTTACCGCCGGCATGTCCCAGCAGCAGCAATACTCCCGGCGCCGCCTGGGCCTTCTGTGCCTCACTGACCCAGGCGTGTTGCTGTTCAAGCTGCTTTTGATAGTCCTGAAACAGCTCTGCGGCTTGCGCCTCGCGGCCCAGTAGTTGCCCCAGATGCCGCAAAGTGTGCTGCAAGGTAGGAAGATCGGCCTGGGCAGAAAACAGCTCGACCCTGACCCCGGCGCTACGAATCTGTGACAGCACCGGTGGCGGGCCCATTTCCTCTGTACCCACCAGAATCTGCGGCCGCAGGCTCAGGATGCCTTCCGCCGATAGCTGCCGTTGATAGCCAATGCTGGGCAGCGCCTTGAGTGATGCCGGGTGCTGGCTGGTGGTGTCGACCCCTACCAGCTTCGACTCCGCGCCCAGAGCTGTTACCCACTCAGACAAGGCCCCACCAGCACTGACCCAACGCTGCGGCAACTCATCGGCGGTGGCCCACTGGCTCACCAGCATTCCGGCACAGAACGCAATGGCGCTGGCACTCAGGCGCATAAGTACATTTCCTTTATAGACGTGGGGCCCGCGAAGCAGCTGTCCATGTGACATGCCAGGCAGAGCAGGCATCGAAATGAGCAAGCACCCCGTGTCGGGCGAGGCGGCCATTTGATAATTGTTTTCATTTAGCAGTCAAGCGTCGACATGTTTCATCCTGCCGCCACGGAAAAACTGTGACAGCCTTAGCGCAGAGCCTTGGGACCAAGAGGATAGACATGAAATTTCTTTGCGCCGGGAGTGACCTTCCCGAGGCCGGTAGCCGGGGTTTCCAGCTTGCGGGTTTGAAGCTCTTTGCCGTGCGCCGCGAGGGGCAGGCCTACGTGTATGCCAATCAGTGCCCGCACCGAGGAGTCCCCCTGGAATGGCAACCTGATCAGTTCCTCGATCCCAGCGCCAGCCTGATCCAGTGCGCCACCCATGGCGCACTGTTTCTGATCGAGAGTGGCGAATGTGTGGCAGGGCCATGCGCCGGACAGTTCCTGAGGGCTATCGACTGCAGGGAAGACAGTCAGGGCATCTGGGTCGATCTTTAACCCTAAAACAGCACCTCTAAGCGCCGATCGATAGAGACTTCCTGTGCCGTCAGGCGAACGCCATAAGCCAGCACCTCGACACCGGCCGCTACCGCCTCCCTCAGGGCTACGGCATACCCCGGATCAATCTCCTCTGCCGGACGCACTGCTTCTATACCCGAGAGATTGACGCAATACAGCTGAACCGCACGTACCCCCTCCCGAGCCAGGCTTGCCAGTTCACGCAAGTGCTTGGCGCCGCGCTGGGTCACCGCATCGGGGAACGCCGCCACTGCGCAACCATCGAACCCCAGAGTGACACTCTTGACCTCGACATAGGCCGGACCGCACGGGTAATCCAGGCGAAAATCGATGCGACTGTTCTCCTGCCCATAAGGCACCTCGCGCTTCAACCCGGTGAAGCCGTTCAATTCATTGATCAGACCCGCCCTCAACGCCTCTTCAACCAGGCTGTTGGCCCGCCCGGTATTGACGCAGGCCAGACGACCTTGAGGCGTTTCACTGATTTCCCAGGTGCCCGGCAGCTTGCGCTTGGGGTCGTTGGAACGGCTGAACCACACCTGCCCGCCTTCAACCATGCAATTGAACATCGAGCCGGTATTGGGACAGTGAATCGTCATCTGTTCGCCCGCAGCGGTTTCGATGTCTGCCAGGAAACGCTTGTAGCGACGCAGCAGACGCCCTTCTTCCAAGGGAGGATCGAAGCGCATCAGCCTTGCCAGCTCTGCAGGCCACGGGAGATACGCTGCACCGCTTCCTGGAGGCGCTCCAGGCTCTGGGTGTAGGCGAAACGCACATGGTGTCCCGCCTGGTGACGACCGAAGTCCAGGCCGGGAGTGAAGGCCAAGTGCTCGGTCTCCAGGAAGTGCCGGCAGAAAGCAAAGGCATCACCACCAAAAGCGCTGATATCGGCGTACAGATAGAAGGCTCCTTCAGGCTCCACGGCGATACCAAAGCCCAACTCGCGCAAGGCCGGGAGCAGGAAATCCCGGCGGCGCCCGAATTCGGCACGACGCTCCTCAAGCATGCTGATGGTTTGCGGCTCGAAACAGGCCAGAGCAGCGTACTGGGCCATGCTCGGCGCACTGATGTAGAGGTTCTGCGCCAGTTTCTCCAGCTCACCCACAGCCGCAGGCGGTGCCACCAGCCACCCCAGGCGCCAGCCGGTCATGCCGAAATACTTGGAAAAACTATTCAGGACGAAAGCGCTGTCATCCACTTCCAGCACGCTGGCGGCATCAGTGCCATAGGTCAGGCCGTGGTAGATCTCGTCCACCACCAGATGTCCGTTGCGAGCCTTGATCGCAGCGGACAGGCCCGCCAGTTCATCACGACTGAGCACAGTCCCGGTAGGGTTCGCCGGGGAAGCAACCAGGGCGCCGACGCTGTCCTGATCCCAGTAACGCTCCACCAAGTCAGGAGTCAGTTGATAACGCACATCCGGCCCTACCGGCACCAACTGCGCAGCACCTTCCACCAGACGCAGGAAATGCCGGTTGCACGGATAGCCCGGGTCAGCCAGCAGCCAGTGCTTGCCCGGGTCCACCAGCAGGCTGCTGGTCAGCAGCAACGCACCAGAACCTCCGGGAGTGATCATGATCCGCTCGGGGTCGATATCCAGGCCATAACGCTGCTGGTAGAAACCGGAGATTGCCCCACGCAGCTCCGGGATACCTCGCGCCGCGGTGTAACGAGTCTTGCCGGCACTCAAGGCCGCCTGCCCGGCCTTGATGATCGGCTCGGCGGTGGTGAAGTCCGGCTCGCCGATCTCCAGGTGAATCACATCATGTCCAGCGGCTTGCAACTCATTGGCGCGGGCCAGCAGGGCCATGACATGGAAAGGTTCGATAGCGCGACTGCGCGCGCTGTAGGGCAGAGCCATTAGCCTTCCTTTATTCGAGGGGGAGCAAAAGTCCGATTCTACCCATCCAGTGAAGCTCGGGAGAACCCAACCCTATCCATGCGGTCTGTTGCCTTGCGCCAACTGGTGCAAACAGAAACCGCAGATTTGACTAAAATCAACGATTGAGCGGACCGATCTGCAAGCCATGCCAGAGTTTTCCCGTGTCTACGGACTGCGACTGGACACAGGCTCGACAACCGGGAGTAGCGCGCTCTGGTTTGATCTGGTAAGTTCGCCCGCTTGCAGCCGCAGGGCCGGCAAGTGTCGGAGATGGAGCAATCCTGCGCAATGGATTACAAGAGTAGAGGCGGTCCATTCATGCCCACCCAAGCAAAGCAACAGATTCAATCGATCAGCGGTTTTGAACCTTATGTTGAAACTGCGGGCGAAGAGTACATGGGCAAGCCCATGCGTGAGCACTTCACCAAGATCCTGAACAAGTGGAAACAGGACTTGATGCAGGAAGTCGACCGCACTGTTGATCACATGAAAGATGAAGCGGCCAACTTCCCTGACCCGGCCGACCGTGCCAGCCAGGAAGAAGAGTTCAGCCTTGAACTGCGCGCCCGTGATCGTGAGCGCAAGTTGATCAAGAAGATCGACAAGACCCTGCAGCTGATCGAAGACGAAGAATACGGCTGGTGTGAATCCTGTGGTGTCGAGATCGGCATCCGCCGGCTGGAAGCCCGCCCAACCGCCGATATGTGCGTTGATTGCAAGACCCTGGCGGAAATCAAGGAAAAACAAGTCGGCAAGTAATCGCCGGCCTGAACCTGAAACGGAGCGTATACACGCTCCGTTTTCGTTTCCGCCTTGCGCTGTAGAAGCGAGCTCACTCGCAAAAGCAATCCCCCCGTTCCTGTCATCACTCCGGGGCCAGCCCCGATAGCATCCTGCCCATGACTGCCTCCACATCTCCTTCTTCATACATCGGACGCTTCGCCCCCACCCCCAGCGGCTACCTGCATTTCGGCTCGCTGGTTGCAGCCCTTGCCTCCTATCTGGATGCACGAGCTGTCGGCGGCCGCTGGCTGGTGCGCATGGAAGACCTCGATCCGCCCCGGGAAGAACCCGGCGCCCAGGCAGCGATCCTCAAGGCCCTGGAATGCTACGGTTTCGAATGGGACGGTGACATGGTCCGTCAGAGCGAACGCCACACTGCCTATGCCGAGGTGCTCAACCGCTTGTTCAACCAGGGCCTGGCCTATGCCTGTACCTGTTCACGCAAACAGCTGGAGCCCTACCACGGCATCTACCCGGGCCTGTGCCGCAACCTCGGCCATGCCCGAGAGCATGCAGCGATCCGCCTGCGCGTGCCGGAGCTGGAGTACCGCTTCACCGACCGGGTCCAGGGCGAGTACCGCCAGCACCTGGGCCGGGACGTGGGGGACTTCGTGATCCAGCGCCGGGATGGCCTCTATGCTTATCAACTGGCCGTGGTGCTGGACGACGCGTGGCAAGGCATCACCGACATCGTCCGTGGTTCTGACCTGCTGGACTCCACACCGCGTCAGTTGTACTTGCAGGAATTGCTGGGGCTGCCTCAGCCGCGTTACCTGCATGTGCCGCTGATCACTCAGCCGGACGGCCACAAACTGGGCAAGTCCTACCGCTCGCCACCACTGAGCGAAGATCAGGCGCCGCCCTTGCTATTGCGAGCGCTGCGGGCCCTGGGGCAGACAGCGCCAAGCGAACTGGCCGATGCCAGCGTGGCAGAGATCATGCGCTGGGGTACTGCGCACTGGGATGCAAGCTTGATTCCACGCACACTGAGCGTGCCGGAAGCCCAATTGAGCTGACGCCCCTTGCAGCTTGGCGCCCATCCGTTACCATCGCCGCACGTTTTCGGGCACGCACACAATAAAGAGAGGCCGAGATGTACATCTATCGCTTGGTCCTGCTCCTGGTAGTGGGGATCTATCTGTTCTCCCCCGCCATCATGGATTGGTGGATCGATGCTACTGGCGCCTGGTATCGCCCGTATCTGCTCTGGCTGATTCTGATCGTCGTGACCTTCATCCTGCAGAGCCAAAAAGATGCCGATGAGCTTTAGCCTGACCCAGATGATCCTGATCAGCGCCGCCTACTTGCTGGTGCTGTTCGGGGTGGCCTGGATCAGTGAGCGCGGCATGATTCCGCGCTCGATCATTCGCCACCCGCTGACCTACACCCTGTCGTTGGGGGTCTATGCCAGCGCCTGGGCCTTCTACGGCACGGTGGGCCTGGCCTATCAGTACGGCTACGGGTTCCTCTCCAGCTACCTGGGGGTGTCCGGGGCCTTCCTGCTGGCGCCGGTGCTGCTCTATCCGATCCTGAAGATCACCCGCACCTATCAACTGTCATCCCTGGCGGACCTGTTCGCCTTCCGTTTCCGCAGCACCTGGGCCGGCGCCCTGACCACCATCTTCATGCTGGTAGGAGTCCTGCCCTTGCTGGCCCTGCAGATCCAGGCAGTGGCCGACTCGATCGGCATCCTCACCCATGAACCGGTGCAACATCGAGTAGCGCTGAGCTTCTGCGCGCTGATCACCCTGTTCACGATTTTCTTCGGTTCACGACACATCGCTACCCGGGAGAAACATGAAGGCCTGGTGTTCGCCATTGCCTTCGAATCGGTGATCAAGCTGATCGCCATCGGCGGCGTCGGCCTATATGCGCTGTACGGGGTCTTCGATGGTCCGCAACAGCTGGAACTCTGGCTGCTGCAGAACCAGACCGCCCTCGCCGCGCTGCACACTCCACTGCAAGAGGGCCCGTGGCGCACCCTGCTGCTGGTGTTCTTCGCCTCGGCGATCGTCATGCCGCACATGTACCACATGACCTTTACCGAAAACCTCAACCCCCGAGCCCTGGTCAGCGCCAGCTGGGGGTTGCCGCTGTTCCTGCTGCTGATGAGCCTGGCGGTGCCGCTGATTCTCTGGGCCGGACTCAAGCTCGGCGCCACCACCAATCCGGAATATTTCACCCTGGGCATAGGTATCGCCGCCAATAGCCCAGCCCTGGCGCTACTGGCCTATGTCGGCGGGCTCTCGGCCGCCAGCGGCCTGATCATCGTCACCACGCTGGCCCTGTCGGGGATGGCCCTGAACCATCTGGTGCTGCCGCTTTACCAGCCCCCTGCAGAAGGCAACATCTATCGCTGGCTGAAGTGGACCCGTCGCGCCCTGATCGTCGCCATCATCATGGCCGGCTACGCCTTCTACCTGCTGCTGGGAGCCGAACAGGACCTCGCCAACCTGGGCATTGTCGCCTTCGTCGCTACCCTGCAATTTCTTCCCGGCGTGCTTTCGGTGTTGTACTGGCCGACCGCCAACCGTCGGGGCTTCATTGCCGGGCTGCTGGCGGGGATCCTGGTCTGGCTGGTGACCATGCTGCTGCCTCTGATCGGCAACCTGCAGGGTTTCTATATCCCGCTGCTGAACATGATCTACGTCCTCGACGACACGAGCTGGCACATGGCGGCCATCGCCTCGCTGGCAGCCAACGTACTGATGTTCACCCTGATTTCGCTGTTCACCAACGCCAGTACCGAGGAAACCAGCGCCGCCGAAGCCTGCGCCGTGGACAACGTGCGGCGCCCGCAACGACGGGAACTGCATGCCGCCTCGCCCCAGGAGTTCGCCACCCAACTGGCCAAGCCGCTGGGAGCCAAGGCCGCGCAAAAGGAAGTGGAACAGGCCCTGCGCGACCTGTATCTGCCTTTTGACGAACGCCGCCCCTATGCCTTGCGGCGTCTGCGTGACCGTATCGAGGCCAACCTGTCCGGCCTGATGGGACCGAGTGTCGCCCAGGACATGGTGGAAACCTTCTTGCCCTACAAGGCCGGCGGAGAAAACTATGTCACCGAAGACATCCATTTCATCGAGAGCCGCCTCGAGGACTACCACTCACGCCTGACCGGCCTGGCCGCCGAGCTCGATGCCCTGCGCCGTTACCACCGACAAACCCTGCAGGAACTGCCCATGGGCGTCTGCTCCCTGGCCAAGGATCAGGAAATCCTCATGTGGAACAAGGCCATGGAGGAGTTGACCGGCATTCCCGCTCAGCATGTGGTGGGATCGCGCCTGAGCACCATCACCAATCCATGGAAAGACCTGCTGCAGGGCTTTATCAACTTGCCGGACGAGCACTTGCACAAGCAGCATCTGGCCCTCGACGGCCAGACTCGCTGGCTGAACCTGCACAAGGCGGCCATCGACGAGCCGTTGGCTCCGGGTAACAGCGGCCTGGTGTTGCTGGTGGAAGACCTGACCGAAACCCAGACCCTGGAAGACAAGCTGGTGCACTCCGAACGCCTGGCCAGTATCGGACGCCTCGCTGCCGGGGTGGCTCACGAGATCGGCAATCCGATCACTGGCATCGCCTGTCTGGCGCAGAATCTGCGGGAGGAGCGCGAGGAAGACGGTGAGCTGACGGAAATCAGTGAGCAGATCCTCGAGCAGACCAAGCGCATTTCGCGCATCGTCCAGTCACTGATGAGCTTTGCCCACGCCGGTAGCCATCAGCACAACGACGAAGCCGTCTGCCTGGCCGAAGTTGCCCAGGACGCCATTGGCCTCCTGGCCTTGAACCGGCGCAATTTCGAAGTGCAGTTCTTCAATCTGTGCGATCCCGACCACTGGGTCGATGGTGATCCGCAGCGGCTGGCGCAGGTACTGATCAACCTCCTGTCCAACGCCCGCGACGCCTCTCCTCCCGGCAGCGCGGTACGCGTCAAGAGCGAGGCTTTCGAACACACGGTCGATCTGATCGTGGAAGACGAAGGCAGCGGCATTCCCAAGAACATCATGGACCGATTGTTCGAACCGTTTTTCACCACCAAGGACCCTGGGGAAGGTACCGGACTGGGCCTTGCACTGGTCTATTCCATCGTTGAAGAGCATTATGGACAAATCACCATCGACAGCCCGGCCGATCCACAAAGCCAACGCGGCACCCGTATTCGGGTGACCTTACCGCGTCATGTCGAAGCGACGTCCGCTGTGAACTGAGACCGTCGAGAGAATTGAATCAATGCCGCATATTCTGATCGTCGAAGACGAAACCATTATCCGCTCCGCCCTTCGCCGCCTGCTGGAACGCAACCAGTACCAGGTCAGCGAAGCCGGCTCGGTGCAGGAAGCCCAGGAACGCTTCAGCATTCCCACATTCGACCTGATTGTCAGCGACCTGCGCTTGCCTGGCGCCCCCGGCACCGAACTGATCAAGCTCGGCCAGGGCACTCCTGTACTGATCATGACCAGTTACGCCAGCCTGCGCTCGGCTGTGGACTCAATGAAAATGGGTGCGGTGGACTACATCGCCAAACCTTTCGACCACGATGAAATGCTCCAGGCCGTGGCCCGGATTCTCCGCGACCGACAAAGCGCCGAGAACGCACCGGCAGATCGTCCAGCCACCAAGACGGGGAGCGTTGCGGACAAGGCCGGCGCCAGCAACCACAACGGCGAAATCGGCATCATCGGTTCCTGCCCGCCCATGCAGGACATGTACAGCAAGATCCGCAAGGTGGCGCCAACAGATTCGAATGTCCTGATCCAGGGCGAGTCTGGTACCGGCAAGGAACTGGTGGCCCGGGCACTGCACAACCTCTCCAAGCGGGCCAAGGCCCCCATGATCTCGGTGAACTGCGCGGCCATTCCGGAAACCCTGATCGAGTCCGAATTGTTCGGCCATGAGAAAGGCGCGTTCACCGGCGCCAGCGCCGGGCGTGCAGGCTTGGTGGAAGCGGCGGACGGCGGAACACTGTTCCTCGACGAAATCGGGGAGCTGCCACTGGAGGCCCAGGCGCGCCTGCTGCGGGTTCTGCAGGAAGGCGAGATCCGTCGCGTGGGGTCCGTGCAGTCGCAAAAAGTCGATGTCCGCCTGATTGCAGCGACTCACCGCGACTTGAAAAGCCTCTCGAAAATCGGCCAGTTCCGTGAGGACCTGTATTACCGCCTGCACGTGATTGCCCTGAAACTGCCCGCCTTGCGCGAGCGCGGCGCCGACGTCATTGAAATCGCCAATGCCTTCCTCGCCCGCCAGAGCGCACGCATAGGCCGCTCGGACCTGAAGTTCGCCGCCGACGCCGAACAGGCTATTCGCCATTATTCCTGGCCAGGAAACGTGCGTGAACTGGAGAACGCTGTAGAACGCGCGGTAATCCTGTGCGAAAGCCCGGAAATCTCCGCTGACCTGCTGGGGATTGATATCGAGCTGAGCGACCTCGAAGACGATGACTTCGTCGGCCTGCCAGCGCAACAGGGCAACACCAGTCACGAGCCCACCGAGGACCTGTCCCTGGAAGACTACTTCCAGCACTTTGTCCTCGAACACCAGGACCACATGACCGAGACCGAATTGGCACGCAAACTGGGCGTCAGCCGCAAATGCCTTTGGGAACGTCGCCAGCGCCTGGGCATCCCGCGGCGCAAAAGCGGGGTAGCCAGCGAAAGCTGAACCCAGGCTGACCCGAGTGTGGGTAACGCTCGACTTTGTGAAAAAAACTGTTACCTGTGTAATTGGACGTAACAAAAGCCGGGGCTAAAGGTAACGAAGCCCCGGTTTTTTTTGGCCTGAAAAACACCACCCGGCACGCCTAACCCCTTGTTTTACTGGGGATCGCAAAAGTTGGCACGGCAACTGCTATGTGTTTAGTACAAGAACAATAACAAGCAATGCACAAGACAATAAAAATAAGACGAATCGACTCACGCATAATAAAAACAACACGGCGGAGGCGCAGCTAACTGATTCTTTTGGAGAGGCGTTGTATTTGGGGCATGCCCCACAACCAGGCCGAGAACAACAAAAACTGCCCTAAGGCAGAGCCTGAACTGGTTGGATCGAAAGGTCATTGCAACTCAGCGATCAAAGCAATCCGTTTGCTCTTGGCTCCCGATTGGGAGGGTCACTCTGGATAACCTCAGTGACAAGGGCGTTTAACAAAAACAAGAAGCCCGAAACCAATAATAAAAATAGAGCACGCAACTATTCTGGGGGAGCTTCGGCTCCCCTTGTGGTTTCCAGAATTCGCATTTCCCCCAAAAAAACCTACGCCAGCCCTGCTAGATCGCACCTTTGCGCAGGCCTGCACAAGTCGCGGCAGCTTCCTACACCATCCTTCGACTAAATGCTAGAATCCCCGCCCATCATGCGGTCATTCTTCGTTTTGGCCGAACATTCCTTCAAACAGTGCATCCCATGCTGAAGAAGCTGTTCCAGTCATTCCGTTCTCCCTTGCGTCGTACGCAACATAAACGCAGCACCCCTGAAGTGCTCAATAGCAGCCAACATTCGCTGCAACGTGCCCAGTTCAGCCGGTATGCGGTAAATATCGTCGAACGCCTGCAGAACGCCGGCTACCAGGCGTATCTGGTGGGTGGCTGCGTGCGCGACATGCTGCTCAACATCACCCCGAAGGATTTCGACGTCGCCACCAGCGCTACACCGGAGCAGGTCAAGGCCGAGTTTCGTAACGCACGGATCATTGGCCGTCGTTTCAAACTGGTGCATATCCACTTCGGCCGCGAAATCATCGAGGTCGCGACTTTCCGCGCCAACCACCCGCAGAACGACGATGAGGAAGACAGCAATCAATCCTCCCGTAACGAAAGCGGGCGAATTCTGCGGGATAACGTCTACGGCACCCTTGAAGAAGACGCGCAACGCCGCGACTTCACCATCAACGCCCTGTATTACGACCCGGTCAGCGAACGCATCCTCGATTACGCCAATGGCGTACACGACATTCGCAACAATCTGATCCGCCTCATCGGCGACCCTCGGCAGCGCTACCAGGAAGACCCGGTGCGGATGCTGCGTGCCGTGCGATTCGCGGCAAAACTCAACTTCGGTATCGAAAAGCACACCGCAACGCCGATCCGCGAACTGGCTCCCATGCTGCGGGAAATCCCTTCCGCACGTCTGTTCGAAGAAGTGCTCAAGCTGTTCCTCTCCGGCTATGCGGCCGACACCTTCGAAATGCTGGTGGACCTGCAACTTTTCGATCCATTGTTCCCAGCCAGCGCCGAAGCCCTGGAATACAACCCGACCTACACCCATACATTGATCAGTGAAGCCTTGATCAACACTGATTTGCGAATCAAGCAGAACAAGCCCGTGACTCCGGCCTTCCTGTTCGCCGCCCTGCTCTGGCCGGCCCTGCCCGCCCGGGTCCTGCGCCTGCAGGAGCGCGGCATGCCGCCAATCCCGGCCATGCAGGAAGCGGCCCACGAACTGATCGCCGAACAGTGCCAACGCATTGCCATTCCCAAGCGCTTCACCATGCCGATCCGCGAAATCTGGGACATGCAGGAACGGCTGCCACGGCGCAGCGGCAAGCGCGCCGACCAGTTGCTGGACAACCCGCGCTTCCGTGCCGGCTACGACTTCCTGCTGCTGCGTGAAAGCGCAGGTGAGCAGACTGACGGCCTGGGTGAATGGTGGACCGACTACCAGGACGCCAATGACTCCGAACGCCGCGACATGATCCGCGACCTGAGCGGCAAGGAAGACGCCAGCGGCGCACCACGCAAACGTCGGCGCAGCAGCGGTGCCAAACGCAAGCGTGCAGGCAGCTCCAGCGCTTCAGGCGAGTAATGGATGGAACGCATCTACATTGGCATGGGCAGCAATCTGGCTGCCCCTGAAGAACAACTGCGCAGCGCACTCGAGGCCTTGGCGCAGTTGCCCGCAAGCCACTTCCACGGCGTGTCGGCCTTCTATCAAAGCGATTCCCTGCTGCCCGGCCAGCCGCGCTACACCAATGCCGTGGCGGCGCTGGACAGTGACCTGGAGCCCTTGGCACTGCTTGATGCGCTGCAGGCCATCGAAAACCAGCAAGGCCGAGAACGTCATGAACGCTGGGGCCCTCGCACCCTGGACCTGGACATCCTCCTGTTCGGCGACCGCCTGATTGACGAACCGCGCCTCAAAGTCCCTCATTACCATATGCAGGCCCGCCCCTTTGTCCTCTATCCCCTGGCGGAACTGGCCCCCTCTGAATTGCAACTGGCCGACGGACGTACCCTGCAGGAGCTGCTCGACGCCTGTCCATTTGTCGGCCTGGAACGGCTGAAATAACCGCTGAAACGCATCAGTAACGGCGGTAACACTCCCGGCGTAACAAGGCGGTAACACATCTAATTGACTTCCAGAGTCCTCATCACGACTATAGGCGTCCCGTTGCCGCCATCCCGGCGTTAAAGGGCGCAATTCAAGCGAGGCTTGTTCGCGGCGACCCCAGGAAACGCTAGGCCAAGGCGCTTGTGCAACGGCGGTGGCACCCGCTGGTACACAGCCCCTTCTGGGCACAGAATAAGGCGTCCAACGCCACCAGCGCGAATCCCGGTACCGCTTTCAAATCGCTTGGAACCAGGCTGTATAAGCACGACAAAAGACCGTGCGCCTGAATAACGAAGAATCACGCGCGTTACTCGCAGTAGTTTCCAAAGCGCCTGAAATGAGGACCCCTTTTCATGCCAGACATCACTCTGACCACCCTGCAAAGCCTCAAGCAGAAAGGTGAAAAGATCACCATGCTGACCTGCTATGACGCCACCTTCGCCCACACCTGCTGTGAAGCCGGCGTCGAAGTCCTGCTGGTAGGCGACTCCCTGGGCATGGTGTTGCAAGGGCACGACAGCACACTGCCCGTGAGCAACGCCGATATGGCCTATCACGTCGCGGCGGTCAAACGCGGCAACAACGGCGCTTTGATCCTCGCCGACCTGCCCTTCATGTCCTATGCCACCCCCGAACAGGCCCTGAGCAGCTCGGCCCAGTTGATGCAGGCCGGGGCGCACATGGTCAAGATCGAAGGTGCCGCCTGGCTGGCCGAATCGGTTCGCCTGCTGAACGAACGCGGCGTTCCGGTCTGCGTACACATGGGGCTGACCCCACAAACAGTGAATGTGCTGGGCGGCTACAAGGTCCAGGGGCGCAACGAGAGCCAGGCGCGGCAGATGCGGGCCGATGCCATTGCCCTGGAGCAGGCCGGTGCCGCCATGTTGCTGCTGGAATGCGTGCCCAGCGAGCTGGCGGCGGAAATCACTCAAGCGGTGAAAATCCCGGTGATTGGCATCGGTGCCGGCAGCGCCACCGACGGCCAGGTGCTGGTGCTCCACGACATGCTGGGCCTGTCTCTGAGCGGTCGCTCGCCCAAGTTCGTGAAGAACTTCATGGCCGGCAAAGACAGCATCCAGGCGGCGTTGAGTGCCTATGTCGAAGCGGTCAAGGCCGTTACCTTCCCAGGCGCCGAACACGGGTTCTCTGCATGAATACAGTCAAAACCGTGCGCGAGTTGCGCGCTGCGGTCGCCCGTGCCCGCAGCGAAGGCAAGCGAATCGGCTTCGTCCCCACTATGGGCAACCTGCACAGCGGTCACGCCGCCCTGGTGGCCAAGGCCGCCCAGCGAGTGGATTTCGTGGTGGCCAGTATCTTCGTCAACCCGCTGCAGTTCGGCGCCGGCGAAGACCTCGACAAGTATCCGCGGACCCTGGCCGCCGACCAGGAGAAACTGCTCGAAGCCGGCTGCCATCTACTGTTCGCCCCCAGCGTCGAAGAGATGTACCCCGACGGCATGGCTGGACAGACCCGGGTCAGCGTGCCACAGCTCTCCGAAGGCCTGTGCGGCGCCAGCCGCCCTGGTCATTTCGAAGGCGTGGCCACGGTGGTCAGCAAGCTGTTCAACATGGTCCAGCCGGACCTTGCCGTGTTCGGCCAGAAGGACTACCAGCAGTTGGCGGTCATTCGTGCCCTGGTGCATGACCTGAACATGCCGATCCAGATCATCGGCGAGCCAACGGTGAGGGCCACCGACGGCCTGGCCCTGTCTTCGCGCAATGGCTACTTGAGCGCAGAGCAGCGCGCCATCGCCCCCGTGCTGTACCGCAGTCTGAGCCAAATCGCTCAGGCCATTCGGGATGGCGAGCGTGACTATCCGAGGCTACTGGCCGAGCAACAGCAGCAGCTCGAGGCGGCCGGCCTGCGACGGGACTACCTGGAAATCCGTCACGCGAAAAACCTGCGTCCCGCCACTGCCGAAGACCGTGATCTGGTGATTCTGGTGGCGGCTTATCTGGGCGCAACACGCTTGATCGACAACCTGCATCTGGACCTCGACACGCCGGCATGACCGCCTGATTGCCCGAACGCCAACCTTCGGGCAAACTGCCGCCGGCTGGGGCCTGCAGCTGATACTGCAGGTCCTGTTCGAGGATCCGACCCAGGAATTTCCTATGCGTGCCATCTTGCCCAGGGTGAAAGCGATCTGCTCAGTGTCAGACCACGCAGGCGGTAGATGCCCCCGGCAACGAGCGGAGCCACGAAACCATGGGGTCCCCGTTGAAGCCAGCCGATTCCAACCCCGTTTATTCCCGCTGAAAGCCCCCATGCAGCCCTGATTGGCCCCGCCAGTACAAAATAGTACCGGCCACAAGGCGCACAAAGCCAAGACAGAACAGCACGCTGGAGTTACTGTTATCGCCCTGGGTGATTAATCGAATCAGCACAGGACTGAAGGAACGAGGTCCTTGAGACCGCGCAGGACGTTCCGGGCTTCTCAGTGTCCAAAAAGGCAGTTCAAGCAAAAGGAAAACCGCAGCGATGGCGTACTACCGCACTCCTCACGACGTTACCGCTCTGCCCGCCTGGCAAGCGTTGAAAGACCACCGCCAAGCCATGCAGGATTTCAGCATGCGCGAGGCGTTCAATACCGATCCACAGCGCTTCAACCAATTTACCCTGAGCAGCTGCGGACTGTTTCTCGACTACTCGAAAAACCTGATCACCAGCCAGACCCGCGATCTGCTGGTGAATCTGGCCAAGGAAGTCGGTCTGGCCGATGCCATCAAGTCCATGGTGACCGGTGAGCTGGTCAACGCCTCCGAAGGCCGTCCGGCGCTGCACACTGCACTACGCCGTCCAGTGGGCGACAAGCTGTCGGTCAATGGCGTCAACGTGATGCCGGAAGTACACAAGGTACTGAACCAGATCACCGAGCTGGTCGGGCGCATCCACGACGGCCTGTGGCGCGGCTACACCGAGAAACCCATCACCGACGTGGTCAACATCGGTATCGGTGGGTCGTTCCTCGGCCCGGAGCTGGTGTCCGAGGCGCTGTTGTCCTATGCCCAGAAAGGCGTGCGCTGTCACTACCTGGCCAATATCGACGGTAGCGAGTTCCATGAGCTTTCGGCGAAAATCCGTGCAGAAACCACGCTATTCATCGTTTCTTCAAAGTCATTCAACACCCTCGAAACCCTGAAGAACGCTCAGGCGGCGCGAGCCTGGTACCTGGCCCAGGGCGGCTCCGAAGCCGAATTGCACCGCCACTTCATCGCCGTATCGAGCAACAATGCGGCCGCCGTGGCCTTCGGCATTCGTGAAGAGAACATCTTCCCAATGTGGGACTGGGTCGGTGGACGCTACTCGCTGTGGTCCGCCATCGGCTTGCCGATCGCACTGGCCATCGGCATGTCCAACTTCAAGGAACTGCTGTCCGGTGCCTACACCATGGACCAGCACTTCCAAAGCGCACCGTTCGAGCAGAACATGCCGGTACTGCTGGCCTTGCTGGGAGTGTGGTACGGCAACTTCTGGGGAGCGCAAAGTCACGCGATCCTGCCGTACGATCACTACCTGCGCAACATCACCAAGCACTTGCAGCAGTTGGACATGGAATCCAACGGCAAGAGCGTGCGCCAGGACGGTACCCCGGTGGCCACCGATACCGGCCCGGTGATCTGGGGCGGCGTAGGCTGCAACGGTCAGCACGCCTATCACCAGTTGCTGCACCAGGGCACCCAGCTGATTCCGGCCGACTTCATCGTGCCGATCGTTAGCTTCAACCCGGTGGCTGACCACCACCAGTGGCTGTACGCCAACTGCCTGTCCCAGAGCCAGGCGCTGATGCTGGGCAAGACCCGCGCCGAAGCCGAGAGCGAACTGCGCGAGAAAGGCCTGAGCGAAGCCGATGTGGCAAAACTCGCGCCGCACAAGGTGATTCCCGGCAACCGTCCGAGCAACACCCTGGTGGTGGAGCGCATCAGCCCGCGGCGCCTGGGCGCCCTGGTAGCGCTGTACGAACACAAGGTCTTCGTGCAAAGCGTGGTCTGGGGTATCAACGCCTTCGACCAGTGGGGCGTGGAGCTGGGCAAGGAACTGGGCAAAGGCGTCTACAACCGTCTGGTCGGTAGCGACGAAACCCTGGCCGACGATGCTTCGACCCAAGGCCTGATCAACTACTTCCGCGGCCGTCACCGCGGCTGATCAACCTTCTCTGTCCCGGGAGCCGCCACGCCGGCTCCCGTCCGGGCCCCGGCCCTCACCCCCTTGAACCTTCCTGACACTTGTGCGCACCCTTATGGCTTGTCGCAAAACAAGAATAAGGAACCGTCATGTTCGATATCAGCACTTTTCCGAAAGCCGATGCCGTCCGCCGGGCGGCGCAAATGAGTCAGGACGACTACCACCACCTCTACCGCCAATCCATTGAGCAGCCAGATGTGTTCTGGGCCGAGCAGGCCAAGCGTTTCCTGCACTGGAGCAGCCCCTGGGACAGCGTGCACAGCCACGACATGCGCACTGGCGAGGCCAGTTGGTTCCGTGGCGGCCAACTCAACGTCAGCTACAACTGCATTGATCGTCATCTGGAAAAACGCGGCGATCAGGCAGCCATCATCTGGGAAGGCGATAACCCCGCCGACTCACAGCGCATCACCTACAAAGAACTTCACGGGCATGTCTGCCGCCTGGCCAACGTGCTGAAAAGCCGTGGCGTGAAAAAAGGCGACCGGGTGTGCATCTACATGCCGATGATTCCCGAAGTGGCCTACGCCATGCTCGCCTGCACCCGGATCGGTGCCGTGCATTCGGTGGTGTTCGGCGGCTTCTCCCCGGAGGCCCTGCGCGACCGGATTCTCAACGCCGACTGCCGCACCCTGATCACCGCCGACGAAGGCGTGCGCGGCGGCAAACAGATTCCCCTCAAGAGCAACGTCGACAAGGCCCTGCTCAGTTGCCCGGACGTCAGCAGCGTGGTGGTGGTCGAGCGCACCCTTCACCCGGTGAACTGGGTGGAGGGCCGCGACATTCACTACCAGCAGGCCGTAGCCGCGGCCAGCGACCAGTGCGCCCCCGAGCCGATGGACGCCGAAGACCCGCTGTTCATCCTCTATACCTCCGGCAGCACCGGCAAACCCAAAGGCGTTCTGCATACCACCGGCGGCTACCTGCTACAGGCCGCCATGACCTTCAAGTACGTACTGGACTACCGCGACGGCGAGGTCTTCTGGTGCACCGCCGACGTCGGCTGGGTCACCGGCCACAGCTATATCCTCTACGGCCCCTTGGCCAACGGTGCCACCACGCTGATCTTCGAAGGCGTGCCCAACTACCCCAGCACCTCGCGTTTCTGGGAGGTGGTGGACAAGCACCAGGTGAACATCTTCTACACCGCCCCTACCGCCCTGCGGGCCCTGATGCGCGAAGGCAACGACCCCGTGCAACGCACCTCCCGCAGCAGCCTGCGGCTCCTGGGCAGTGTTGGCGAACCGATCAACCCGGAAGCCTGGGAGTGGTATTTCAATGTCGTGGGCGAGCAGCGCTGCCCGATTGTCGATACCTGGTGGCAGACCGAGACCGGCGGCATCATGCTCAGCCCCCTGGTCAGCGCCCGACAGGTCAAACCCGGCTGCGCCTCGACGCCGATGTTCGGTGTACAACCCGTGTTGCTGGACGACCAGGGCAAGGAAATCCAAGGTGCCGGCAGCGGCATCCTGGCGATCAAGGCCAGTTGGCCGGCACAGATACGCAGCGTCTACGGCGATCCCAAGCGCATGATCGAAACCTACTTCGCGCCTTACCCCGGCTACTACTTCACCGGTGACGGCGCGCGCCGGGACGAGGACGGCAGCTATTGGATCACCGGACGCATCGACGACGTGATCAACGTCTCCGGGCACCGCATCGGCACCGCCGAAGTGGAAAGCGCCCTGGTGCTTCACGACGACATCGCCGAGGCCGCCGTGGTCGGTTACCCCCACGACCTCAAGGGCCAGGGGATCTATGCCTTTGTCACGCCCATGCAAGGCATCGAACCCGACGAGGAACTGAAAAGGCAACTGCTGGCCCTGGTCAGCCGTGAAATCGGCAGCTTTGCCAAACCGGAGCTGATTCAGTGGGCCCCGGCCCTGCCGAAAACTCGCTCGGGCAAGATCATGCGGCGTATCCTGCGCAAGATCGCCTGCAACGAACTGGAGACCTTGGGGGATACCTCGACCCTGGCGGACCCCAGTGTGGTGGAAGGCCTGATCGACAAGCGCCTGAACGCTTGAAACCGGCGCGGCCACGGCCGCGCCTTTTTTCACTACCCGCACCGAGCTGTCATGGAATTCATTCGCAGCCGTATCGAAAGCCAAGTCATGAGCTTGTCTGGCCTCTCCCTGGGGCAACTCGACCTGGAGCATCCCAAGGGCGACCCCGGCCTGTTCGGGCCGGGCTCGGTCAGTTGGCAGGTACACGCCGATTTCAGCAGCATGCTGATCGGCGGCATCAGTGCCTTGCTGATGCAAGCCCTGCACCCCCTGGCCCTGGCCGGGGTCTGGGACCACTCGAACTTTCGCCAGGACATGATCGGCCGCCTGCGCCGCACCGGCCAGTTCATTTCCGGCACCACCTTCGGCTCCCGTCAGGACGCCGAATGGCTGATCGAAAAAGTACGTACTATTCACCTGCATATCGTGGGCACCGCTCCTGACGGCCGTCCTTACGCCGCCAGCGATCCAGACCTGCTGACCTGGGTGCATGTGGCGGAAGTCAGCAACTTTCTCGCCGCCCACCTGCGTTACCTCAACCCTCGCCTGTCAGGGGCAGACCAGGACCGCTACTACAACGAGATCGCGCTGATCGCCGAACGTCTCGGCGCCCGGGATGTGCCCCGCTCGCGGCGGGCGGTGGCCGACTACCTGCAGGCCATGCGTCCGCAACTGCTGTGCGACGATCGCAGTCGCGAGGTTCTGCGCCTGCTACAGGCGGCTCCAGCTCCCAGTCGCCTGGCCAAACCTTTTGGCTCATTGATGATGCAGGCCGGTATCGACCTGCTGCCGGACTGGGCCAGCTCCATGCTTGACGTCAATCAGACCCCGCTGCAACGCCAACTGATTCGAGCCAGCGTCAAACGCAGTACGCCGATGCTGCGCTGGGCGGTGCGGGACAGTTCGGTGCATCGAGCGAAACGACGCATGGGTCTGTAGAAGAAGACCGCTCATGCACAACACGCCCGGACAGTTCGCAATTGGCCGACCAGCCCCACGCCGTACCCAACATGACCCTGAACAAAGTCTGCGGCTCTGCCCTCAAGGCCTTGCACTTGAGCGCCCAGGCCATTGGCTGCGGCGATGCCAAAGTGATCATCAGCGGCGGCCAGGGCGTGGCATTGGCCATAGAGTCCGAGAGATCGCCTTCGCCAGCACTTGGCTCCTACAACGGGCAGGAGGCTGGTAAACTGCGGCGCCTTATTCCTCTTCTCCAAGGCGCCCTGCATGTCTTCCTTGAATCAGGCGCTGCGCGCCGCCCTCGATCACCGTCAAGACCTGCTCGCCGAACTGCACCAGCAAGGCACCGACTGCTATCGCCTGTTCCACGGCAGCCAGGAAGGCGCCGGTGGCCTGACCGTCGACCGTTATGGGCCGCAGTTGCTGGTACAGAGCTTTCACCAAACGCTGGAACGCGATGCCCTGCTGCAATTGCACGAGACCATCAATCAACAGCTGAACCTGTCGACCCTGCTGGTCTACAACGATCGCTCCCGCGGCAACTCGCGTATCGACCGTGAAGACTCGGTATACCGCGCCGACGACAGTGCCCTGGAGGATCTGGTCGGCCATGAATGGGGGTTGAATTATCGTGTCCGTGGCCGTCATGCCGGGCAGGACCCGTTGCTGTTTCTCGATCTGCGCAACGCTCGCGGCTGGGTCAAGCAGCACAGCGCCGGGAAAAGCGTGCTCAATCTCTTCGCCTATACCTGCGGTGTCGGCCTCTGCGCTGCGGCCGGAGGCGCCCGGGAGGTCCTCAACCTGGACTTCGCCGAAGGCAACCTGACGGTAGGCCGGGAAAACGGCCAGCTCAACCCGCAGCTACCCGGCATGCAGTTCGTGCAGTCGGACTACTTCCCAGCAATCCGCCAACTGGCGGGCCTGCCCATCAGTCAGCGACGTGGACAGAAGCTCCCCAGCTATCCGCGTCTTGAACAACGCCAATACGATCTGGTCTTGCTGGACCCTCCGGCCTGGGCCAAGAGTGCCTTCGGCACCGTCGACCTGCTGCGCGATTATCAGAGCCTGCTGAAGCCGGCGCTGCTGGCCACTGCCGAAGAGGGTGTGCTGATCTGCTGTAACAACCTGGCCAAGGTGTCGTTGCAGGACTGGCGAGAACAAGTGCTGCGCTGCGCCGAGAAAGCCGGGCGGCCAGTACGCGATTGCCAGGTCCTTGCCCCTGCTGCGGACTTCCCTTCCCAGGACGGACAACCGCCGCTGAAAACACTGATCCTGCAACTTTGATCAGGGGCAAAAAATCTGAACAATCCTGAAGACTGCGATGGTTTCGGAACCGTAAACGCGTGCCATACTCCAAGGCACTTCCGATCCAGATAGATGAAGCCTCGCATGACCAAAGGATTGATTCGCGCTCTCTGCGCCTTGTTGACCGCTCTCGCCCTTTACAGTCTGCTGGGCTTTCTGATTTTGCCGGGCATCGCCTTGCGGGTGGCCAACCAGCAACTGGCCAACTACGCCACGACCCCGGCCCATATCCAGCGTATCGAACTCAACCCCTTCAGCCTGGAACTGACCCTCTGGGGCCTGAGCGTCGGCGAACCGGGCAAGGAACAGATTGCCTTCCAGCGCCTCTACGCCAATCTGCAATTGGACAGTCTGTGGAAACGCGCTCTGCATCTGGCGGACATCGAACTGGACCAGCCCAAGACCGAGATCCTCTTCGACAAGGAAGGCAAGCTCAACCTCCTGGCCCTGTTCAAGCTGCCTGCCAGCGAACCGACCCCGAGCGATCCCGACGCCAAGCCATTTCCCGTTCGCATTGAACGCATCAAGCTGGCGGGCGGCTATCTGCACTTCAAGGACCTGCGCCCCAGCGAGCCCATCGAGTTTCTCTACAACAAGCTCGACTTTGAACTGAAGAACCTCAGCACCCTGCCGGATGACAGCGCCGACATGACCCTGATGGCCACCGGCCCGGAAGGTGGACAGATCGACTGGAGCGGCAACTTCAGCGTGACCCCGCTGGCTTCCGAAGGCACCTTGAAAGTCACCGACGGCAAGATGAAAGCCTGGTGGCCCTATGTACGTGACGCCGTGCCGCTGGTGCTGGAAGACGGCGTGGTCAACCTCAGCACCCACTATAAATTCAGCCTGACCAAGGAAACCGAACTGCTGCTGGACAACACCTCCATCAGCGTTGCGCCATTCGCCATCAAAGCCCCGGACGGTCGCCCGCTAGCGCGCCTGGAGCGCCTGGACATCAGCGAAGCGACGGTGGACCTGGCCAAGCAGCACGTCATAGTCGGCAAGATCCGCAGCCAGAAACTGGAGACCTGGGCCGCCCTTGAAGCCGATGGCCAACTGGACTGGCAAAAGCTCTTCGCCAGCCAACCCGCCAAGCCGGCAGCCAAGCCTCAGCCAGCCACAGCCGATACCCCCAAGGAACCCGCAGTCCCCAGCAAGCCCTGGCAGGTACTGCTCAAGGATGTGGAACTGCGCAACTATCAGGTGCACCTGGCCGACCGCCAAGCCAAACCGGCCGTGGCGCTGGATGTTGGCCCGCTGAACCTGGATCTGAAAAACTTCGACAGCCTCAACCAGTCGCCTTTCACCCTAAAGCTCGATACCGGCCTGGGTAAACAAGGCAAGGTCAGCGCCACCGGCGAAGTCAATCTCAACCCCATCACCGCCAAGCTCAAGGTGCAGACCAAGGACATCGACCTGCGGGTCGCCCAGTCTTACATCAGCCCGTTCATTCGCCTGGAACTGCGCAGCGGCATGCTCGGCAGCGACCTGGCAGTGGACCTGAAGAAAGTCGAACCGTTGACCTTCAGCATCACCGGCCGGGCCGAAGTGGATCAGTTGCACACCCTGGACACCCTCAAGACCCGCGACTTCGTGAAGTGGAAACAAGTGGTGGTGGAGGGCCTGAACTATCAGCACGGTGACAGCCTGACCATCAGCCAGGTCAACCTGATGCAGCCTTATGCGCGCTTCATCATCAACGATGACCGCACCACCAATATCGACGACCTGCTGATTCCACAACCTGCAGGCGGCAGCAGCAAATCCTCGGGCAAGCCCGCCCCAAGTTCCAGCAAGCCACTGGGTATTCACATTGGTAAAATCGCCATCAACGATGGTTCGGCCAACTTCGCCGACCTGAGCCTGACACCAAACTTCGCCACGGCAGTCCAGCAACTCAACGGGCATATCGGCACCATCGACAGCCGCCAGGCCAAGCCGGCGGAAGTCGACGTCAAGGGCAAGGTCGACCGCTACGCTCCAGTGACCATCAAGGGCAGCGTCAACCCCTTCGATCCAATGGCCGCACTGGATATCGCCACCAGCTTCAAGCGAGTGGAGTTGACCACCCTGACGCCCTATTCCGGAAAATTTGCCGGTTTTCGTATTCGCAAGGGCCGACTCAACCTCGACTTGCACTACATGATCACCAAGGGCCAGCTCAAGGCCGAGAACAAACTGGTGGTCGAACAACTGCAACTGGGTGAAAAGGTCGACAGCCCAGACGCCGTAGACCTGCCAATTCGCCTGGCCGTGGCCCTGCTGAAAGACACCGACGGCAAGATTTCCATCGAGTTGCCAATTTCCGGCGACCTCAACAACCCACAGTTCAGCGTGATGCCAATCGTCTGGCAGACCCTGCGCAACCTGGTGCTGCGAGCAGCCCAGGCCCCCTTCAAGTTCATTGGCGGCCTGGTCACCGGCGGCGACTCTGAAGACCTGAGCAGTGTGTCTTTCGCGCCTGGCTCCAGCGAACTGAGCAAAGAGTCCGAGTCAGCCCTCACCACCCTGGCCAAGGCCCTCAAGGAGCGTCCGACCTTGCGCCTGGAGATCGAAGGCACCAGCGCCCAGAGCAGCGATGGTCCGCTGATCGCCGAACAGCGTCTGGAGCGCGAGTACCAGTACAACTACTACAAGATCCTGCAACGGCGCGGCGACAAGGTGCCGGCCCAGGCGTCCTTGCTGCAGGTTCCCGAGGGCGAGAAAGCGCCATTGCTGGAAGGCATTTACCGCACCCGCCTGAAACAGCAACCTCCGGCCGAATGGACCCAGCTCAGCCGCGACGAGCGCAGTGCCAAACTGCGTGAGGGGCTGATCAAGTTCTGGAGCGGCAGTGACGTGTTGCTGCGCCAACTGGGCCAGGAACGGGCCAGCAGCATCAAGGACTTCCTGGTGGACAAGGGCCAACTGGCCGATGACCGGGTCTACTTCATCGATGCCAACCTCGGCCAGGCCGAAAGCGACGGCAAGGTGATCACTCCGCTGCACCTGGACAGCGAGTAAGGCCCGCGCCGGCCTCAAGCAGCGCCAATTCCCGCCCAATAGAACAGGCCCCGACACAAAGTGCCGGGGCCTGTAATGATCACATCCTTGTGATCTTCCGCATGAACCTTTGAAAGCAGCGGCAGACGTATCGCTTGGCTCGTCTACCGCGCCCTCTCCCTGTCCAGGCGAGAAGCTTGGAGTCTTACTCGGCTTTCAGGCCGTCGGCAGAGACCGCTTGAACGCCCTTGATTTTCTTGGTGATTGCCACTGCTGTGGCTTTCTGCGCCTCGGTAATGGCAACAGTGGACGACAGCGAGACGACGCCCTTGTTGGTTTCAACCTTGATGTCAGTGCCAGGAATGCCTTTCTCGGTTACCAGATCGCTTTTCACTTTGGTGGTGATCCAGGTATCGGAGGTGGCCTCTTTGGCCTTGGTCACTTCACCGGCAGCCACGACCATAGGCGACTGGGTGCTTTGAGTGGTCTGCGCAAATGCTGCGTTGGACATGGTCAGGGTCAGAGCGGTAGCAGTTGCAGCAGCGATAGCGAACTTCTTCATACGAGTAACTCCTGTTCTTTTAGAAAGCCTGCGCCGTGTCCTGGCAACAGGGTTATGAGGGATATTGCAGGTGCTGTGCCAAGTCCAGACCACATAAAAACCCCATAAAAAACAATAAGTTACAGATAAGTCGAAGAATCAGCATCATGCAAAATGCATGACCACACAACAATCTGCATGCAAGTTGCGGCTTTTTTCGACGCAGTTCATCAAGCCCACACCCAACAGCCTGCCAGGACTCAGGTGTCGTGCGCGGCACAGCCCTTGGGCGCATAGTCGGCCTCCACTGTGGTGTTGCACGTCCATCCCGAAGATGGCGAACGGCTGAGTACCAGAGTCTTGTTCAACACTGCCCCCGGAGCATTGAGGAGGGTACAGCCGATACTGCCTTCACCGGTGGCGGCAGTGCCCTCGGCGCTCATTCGGCAGTTCAACGTCAAGGGCGTGCCACCGGCGAGGGCCAGAGTTGGGTCGATTCCCTGATTAAGCAGGTCCTCGATATTGACCTTCAGCGCTGACGCCTCGGCCAACGCGGCCATCATCTTGGCCCGCACCTGGTACTTGGAATACAGCGGCATCGCCACTGTGGCGAGAATGCCGATGATGGCCACCACCACCAGCAATTCGATCAGGGTAAAAGCGGATTGATGTTTCATGAGTTGCCTCCTGGCAAGAATGCTCCGTGGGTAATCAGCAAGGCTAGAAGCATGCCCTGTGCCAAGCTCAACCCCACGGAATTCAAGGCCTGCAGCACTGATAGCCCATGACCTTGAGTACGAGGAGTTGCACAAACTGACAAATTTCGTCATCTAGCGCCCCTATGCGTCAGGTACCCGGCGGCTAGGCTTCAAGAAGCTCACCCCTGCATCAAGGATTGAACCATGGCGGTAAAAGCACCTGTGGCCAGCGTCTATCTCTGGCAAGGCACCGACGGCCAGGGCCACAAGTTGGCCGGCGAGCTGAGCGCTGCAAACCCGGCGCTGATCCGAGCTCAGCTGCGCAGGCAAGGCATCACTCCAACCCGGGTACGCCGCAAGCCCAGGGCCTGGCTCCGATCGGGCCAACGGATCAAGGCACGGGAGATCGCCCTGTTCACCCGGCAACTGGCAACCCTGATGCAGGCCGGAGTGCCACTGCTGCAAGCCTTCGAAATCATTGCCGAGAGCTTCGTCCAACCGCCGATGCGCCAACTGCTGGCCAGCCTCAAACGCGACATCGAGGCTGGCTCAAGCCTGGCCACAGCGCTGCGCCGACATCCGCGCCACTTTGACGAGCTGTACTGCAATCTGGTGGAGGCCGGCGAACAGTCCGGCGCCCTGGATACCCTGCTGGAACGGGTCGCCACCCATAGGGAAAAAAGCGAGAACCTCAAGGCCCGGGTAAAAAAGGCCATGGTCTATCCCGTGGCGGTGATCGGCGTGGCCGTCCTGGTCAGCAGCATCCTGCTGATCAAGGTGGTTCCCCAATTCCAGAGCCTGTTCGCCGGGTTCGACGCCCAATTGCCGCTACTGACCCAATGGGTCATCACCCTTTCCCATGTCATCCAGAACCACGGCGGATGGTTGCTCAGCGCCGGCCTGCTGATGGGAGTAGGGATCAGGCAGGTTTATCGGCGCTCGGAGCGCCTGCGGGACCGTGTGGATCAGGGACTGCTACGCCTGCCCTTGGCCGGCCCGCTGCTGTACAAGGCCGCAGTGGCCCGCTACGCCCGTACGCTGGCCACCACCTTCGCGGCTGGCGTGCCTCTGGTCCAGGCCCTGGATTCAGTGGCCGGAGCCAGCGGCAACAAGGTCTTCAGGCAAGCAGTGGAACGCATCCGCCAACAAGTGGCCAGTGGCATGCAACTGAACTTTGCCATGCGCGCCAGCGGCGTCTTCCCTACTATGGCGATCCAGATGACCGCCATCGGTGAAGAATCCGGAATGCTGGATCATCTGCTGGAAAAAGTCGCAGCACATTATGAGGTCGAGGTGGACCACCTGGTCGACAGCCTGACCAGCCTCATGGAGCCGTTGATCATGGTCATCCTGGGCAGTATCGTCGGCGCCCTGGTGGTTGCCATGTACCTGCCCATCTTTCAACTCGGCACAGCGATCTGAACATGTCCTTGACTGAAGCCATGACCCTTTACCCCCTGGCCTTCGTGACTGCGGCCCTGGTACTGGGGCTGCTCGTAGGCAGTTTTCTGAACGTGCTGGTGTGGCGCCTGCCGAAAATGCTTGAACGCGATTGGCGGGCTCAAGCCCACGAAGTGCTGGGACTGCCCCCGGAGCCTGTGGCGGCGCCCTACAACCTGCTGCTGCCCCACTCCCAATGCCCCCACTGCGCACAACCGATCCGCCCCTGGCAAAACATTCCCCTGCTCAGCTATCTGTGGCTGCGGGGTCGTTGCGCCCACTGCAGGACCGCCATCAGCCGGCGATACCCACTAACCGAACTGGCTTGCGGGCTGACCTCGGCGTACGTCGCCTGGCACTTCGGTTTTGGCTGGCCCGCGGGCCTGCTGCTGATCCTCAGTTGGGGGTTACTGGCCATGAGCCTGATCGATGCCGATCACCAACTACTGCCAGACGTGCTGGTGTTGCCACTGCTGTGGCTGGGACTGATCGCCAACAGCTTCGAGGTACTGGTGAGCCTGGAGGACGCCCTGTGGGGCGCGGTACTCGGCTATCTGTGCCTGTGGTCAGTGTTCTGGCTGTTCAAATTGCTGACCGGCAAGGACGGCATGGGCCACGGCGACTTCAAGCTGCTAGCGATGCTTGGCGCCTGGGGCGGCTGGCAAATCCTGCCGCTGACCTTGCTCCTGTCCTCTCTGGTGGGAGCGATTCTCGGCACTGTCATGCTGCGCCTGAACCGGGCCAAGACCTCGACGCCCATCCCCTTCGGCCCCTTTCTGGCCATTGCCGGCTGGATTGCCTTGCTCTGGGGTGGTCAAATGACCGACTTCTATTTGCAGTTTGTCGGTTTCCAATGACTCGCTCCGTAAACACACCCTGGACCCTCGGCCTCACCGGCGGCATCGGCAGCGGCAAAAGCGCTGCCGCCCAGCACTTCATCGACCTGGGAGTGCATGTGATCGATGCCGATCACGCCGCTCGCTGGGTGGTGGAACCGGGCCGCCCGGCCTTGGAACAGATTGCCCAGCACTTTGGTGACAGCGTGCTGCAGGCCGACGGCCAACTGGATCGCGCGGCACTGCGCAAGTTGATCTTCGAAGTCCCCGAACAGCGTCGCTGGCTGGAGGCGCTATTGCACCCGCTGATTGCCGAGGAGATCGTCAGCCATCTGGCCCGTGCCGAATCGCCTTACGCGATCCTGGTGTCGCCACTGCTGATCGAGTCAGGCCAGTTCCGGATGACCCAACGGATTCTGGTGATCGATGTGCCGCAACAATTGCAGATCGAACGCACCTTGCAGCGCGACCAGATCAGCGAACAGCAGGTCCAGGCGATTCTCCAGGCCCAGGCCAGCCGCGAGGAGCGCCTGCGTCACGCCGACGATGTGCTGGTCAACGACCGCGATCACGCCTGGTTGCGCAGCGAAGTCGAACGCCTGCATCACTTTTACCTAACTTTGCGTGGAGGCCAGTCATGAGCCAACCCCTGACCGTCGAATGCCCAACCTGTGGCGCCCCCGTGGAATGGACCGCGACCAACACCAACCGGCCGTTCTGTTCCGACCGTTGCAAATTGATCGACCTGGGGGCCTGGGCCGCCGAGGAACACAAGATTCCAGTGAGCCCGGATGCCGAGGACGAACTGTTCTCGGAGGAACTGCCGCCCCGCGCTCACTGAATGCTCGAACCGACGCTGATCAGGGCCGCATGAAGCTGTAGTCCTGATCGTCGTCGAGGTTCTCCGCGAGGAACTGCAACTCGTCAGCCAGATCCTCGATGCTACGTACGCCCTTGCTCTGCTGCACCACCGCGCTGAGCAGCGCCCGCAGGCTCAAACCCGGTTCAAAACCTTCCTGCTGGGCACTGTGCAGACTGTCGCGCACTTCTTGCCGGGCCCACTGATAGACGCTCATGACCGCACTCCTGAGATTTTTGCCGAGCATGCAGCGCGGCCCCAGGCTCGGAGTTGATATGGATCAAGGGCGCGGGTCCTCATCCTTCCAGGGCGCACTGAGGTAGCGGGTGCGATTGAAGGTTTCCAGCCATTCCGGGCAGAACACCACCAGGGCGCTGATCACCATGCCGTTGATAAATGCCTCGGGAAAGATGATCAGCCACAGGTAGCCGACAAAATCCTCCAGCCATTCGGGCATGGCGAAACGCCCATCAAGCCACAAGAGCCCCAGGCCACAAAGCAGGCACAACAGCGCCGACAGGGCCGCGGCGAAGAATCCGGAGCAGAAGATATAGACGAAGGGATTGCGCGGTTGAGCCCGCTCCACCAGACCGGCACAGGCCTCGGTTACCGCCACCGGCAACAGGATCAGCAAGGCGCCATTGACCCCCATTGCCGCCAGTTCCTGCCGCCCCAGTGCCAGCAAGCCCAGCTGCGCAATCAGGCCACCGACAATCGCCAGTGGCCAATCCAGCAGTAAGGTCACCGCCGTCATGCCGATGAAGTGATAAGACACTCCAGTATCGAAATCCCGGCGCACCAACCACAGCAGAAACAACGCAAACACCGTTCCGAACAGTAGATGCTGACGGCGACTGTCGGTGAACAGCTCGACCCAGGGCGCCCGCCACACCGCCCAGATCAGAACCGGCACATACAGCAGCCAGCCGATACTCAGGCTTGCCGGTGACAGCAGCGCCGCGCTGATCATGGCCGGGCTTTCTCCAGCGCAGTCTTCAGTTGCTCGACGGTGGTGAATTCCTGCCGAGACACCAATTGGCCGTCCTGCAACTGCAGCCACAAGACCTTGTCCTCGGCGGCAGGGTAACGAGAGGCCACACGCCCTTCGCGGTCGAGCATCACCCGGTAGGGATAATCACGCATGGCCGGAATTGCGAACATCTTGGCGATCAGCGCCGGCATGCGCTGGATATCCGCGACAAACACCCCGTGACGCGCCTGCAGATAATCCTTGGGCTTGTCCTTGAGCGCCCCGTTCACCACCTTGGCCGCGTCCATACCGCGCGCCACCAGCAGGATCTGCGCCTGTGAATCGAGGCTGTAGGCTTGATCGAACTGATCCAGCAAGGTCCAGGGTGCCAGACGCTCACCGATTTCAAGGGCCTGGGCCCACAGGGGCAACAGGCCCAGCAACAGAATTGACCAGCGTTTCACTGCACACTCCTTATCGAGGGGTAGGACGGGAAACAGTCTACACCGCCCCTGGGCAGGCTCCAGCAAGCACCGCCAGGCACCGGGTGCAGAGGTTTTTCGAGAAGCGTGGTTTTTAAGGTCATATTTGAGCGCTAAGCTTGGAGATATGGATGACTCAGATTTTTTGCGCCTGCTCACCATTCAGGCCGAACAAGCCAACGCGTTTCTGTCCAATGCCCGCAAATGGGAGCGTGAGCGTTGGGTCTGCCAGCGCCTGCTGCAAGGCCTGAATATTCCCTATCGCAACGACGAATTCAGCGCCGCCGGGCAGGAGCCGCCGGATGTGCTGTTTCGCGAGGCCAGCTTCGAGGTGTTCTTCGTCCTTGATGAAGGCCGCCGACTCAATGATGAATGGCGCAACGAACTGCAACGCCGGCGCAGCGCATTTTCCCTGAGCCAACTGGTACGACGCGAAGCCAAGCCCAAGCGCATCCCGGCTAACGAACTGTTGCTGCGCCTGGGGCCGACCCTGCGCAAGAAGGCCCACAACTACAAGGAGCGTGGGATGAACCTCGGGGAGCTGGACATCATCGCCTTCGCCGCCCTGAAACGTGAAGTGCTGGATCTGAACAGCCACTTCCCGCCCCCCACCGAATACCTGCGCCAGGGCTGGCGCTCGCTGTCCCTGGTGGGACCGACCTTCGCCCGGGTGCTGTTCGCCCATCCGGATGCGCCGGAGTTCCTGCGTAGCAACCTGGGCCGCAGTATCGTTTTCGACGTCGGCATCAGTTTGTAAAGTCCGTCAATCCGCCTCGCCTGGGCATGGCGCAATGTTCCGGGCAATGGTAAAAAAGCGCTCTTGCCTGCCAACGCCGGGACTTCGTCATCGAGCCCCCACGCGCAGCGGCTATGCTCGGTAAATGCTCGATTGCATCGCGCTGTAACATTCCCCTGTGTTGCGACGTCTACCTGACGAGGCCCTTTATGAGCAGCCGCCTGAACCCCGACGACCAACGCCATGTCGAAGAATACCTGCAACTGCCCCAGCACCGAGTCGAGCGCCGGCCCTTTCGGCCGTGGATGCTCCTTGTGGTGGTGGTCGTGGTGACGGTCGCCCTGGGCCTGTTGAGCCGTTTTATCAGTTACCTGACGCTATGAGCTGCATCGCGCTCGCTCGGTTGACTGCACCGATTTCTTTTAGCCTTGCGAGATATCCCCATGACTCATCGTATTGTCATCGTTGGCGGCGGCGCCGGCGGCCTGGAGTTGGCGACCCGCCTGGGTAAGACCCTGGGCAAGCGCGGCACCGCCAGTGTGATGCTGGTGGACGCCAACCTGACCCATATCTGGAAACCCCTGCTGCACGAAGTGGCCGCCGGCTCACTGAACTCCTCCGAAGACGAACTCAACTACGTTGCCCAAGCAAAATGGAACCACTTCGAGTTCCAGCTGGGCCGTATGAGCGGGCTCGATCGTCAACAGAAAAAGATCCAGTTGGCTGCCACCTATGACGAGGAAGGCACAGAACTGTTGCCGGCCCGTGAACTGGGCTACGACACCCTGGTGATCGCCGTGGGCAGTACCACCAACGACTTCGGCACCCAGGGCGCCGCCCAGCATTGCCTGTTCCTCGACACCCGCAAACAGGCCGAACGCTTCCACCAGCAACTGCTCAATCACTACCTGCGGGCCCACGCCGGGCAGACAGATGCCGTGGAACAGATCAGCGTGGCCATCGTCGGCGCCGGTGCCACCGGTGTGGAACTGGCAGCGGAACTGCACAACGCCGCCCATGAACTGGCCGCCTACGGCCTGGATCGGATCCTCCCGGAAAACATGCACATCACCCTGATCGAAGCCGGGCCACGGGTGCTGCCGGCCCTGCCCGAGCGCATCAGCGGGCCGGTGCACAAGACCCTGGAGAAACTCGGGGTCAAAGTGCTGACCAACGCTTCAGTCAGTGAAGTGACCGCCGACAGTCTGATCACCGCTGATGGCCAGACCATTCCCGCCAGCCTCAAGGTGTGGGCTGCCGGCATCCGCGCGCCGGGTTTCCTCAAGGACATCGACGGCCTGGAAACCAACCGCATCAACCAGCTCCAGGTGCTGCCAACCCTGCAGACCACCCGTGACGAGAACATCTTTGCCTTCGGCGACTGCGCCGCCTGCCCTCAACCCGGCAGCGACCGCAACGTACCGCCACGGGCCCAGGCTGCGCACCAACAAGCCTCACTGCTGGCCAAATCGCTGAAACTGCGTATCGAAGGCAAAGACCTACCGACCTACAAGTACACCGACTACGGTTCGCTGATCTCGCTCTCGCGCTTCTCGGCGGTGGGCAACCTGATGGGCAATCTCACCGGCAGTGTGATGCTCGAAGGCTGGCTGGCAAGGATGTTCTACATCTCGCTGTACCGCATGCACCAAATGGCCCTGTACGGAGTGTTCCGCACGGCGATGCTGATGCTCGGCAGTCGGATTGGACGAGGCACCGACCCACGCTTGAAGTTGCACTAAGCGCCTGAAAGTACGCCCCGCTACGCAAGGTAGTGGGGTGCACGGGCGGGCGAAGCGTGTGCTACAGACACTCATCCAGAAAGCTCACCACCGTTCCCATACAGGCAACCCGCTCCTCGATATGGGGCATGTGGCTGGAGTTCTGGAACAGTGCCCAGCGAATGTTCGGAACGTTGTCCAGATAGGGTTTGACCACTACAGGGGTTGCTTCGTCGTAACGCCCTGAGATCAGCAGGCTCGGCACCTTGATTCGCGGCAGGCGCTCGACAACGCTCCAGTCCTGCAGGTTGCTCAGGAGAGGGAAATTCCTAGCCCGCTGCGGCACACTTTCCATCGTGGTAGCGCAACATCCCCTGGAAAAAATGCGTACCACCTCTTCCGGCCAAGGCCGAAGCCGGCACACGTGCCGCTCAAAATACACCTGTGAGGCCTGCACGTACTCGGCGCTATGGAGGGTTCCAGCCTGCTCGTGGCAGATCAAGGTCTGCAAGACCCCCTCTGGCAAGGCCTCACGCAAACCCAGGGTTTCAGCCTGCCAGGTCCGCATGTCGGCCGGGGCATTGGCGATGATCAGGGCCCGCAGGCCCGCAGGGGTCAAGACGGCATGCTCGCTGGCCAGCGCCCCACCCCAGGAATGTCCGAGCAAGGCGTAGTCCTCACTGATGCGCAGGTGATCCAGAAGATTGTTCAGCTCTTCCAGATACAGCTCGACGCTCCAGAATGAAGAAGGCTTGTCCTCCAGGCGAGTGGAAAATCCACTGCCGAGATGATCGAACTGAACGATCGCCCGGCCACTGGCCGCCACATCCCTGAAGGCATCAACGGTGTCATAAGTGCAGCCCGGGCCACCGTGCAATATCACCAGGGGCGTCAGACCACTCTGCAGATCCCCCGTCACCCGATACCAGGTCTGCCAGGAGCCAAAGGAGGCATAACCTTCCTGTGGTGGTTTACTTGCTTTCATTGCGCATCACTCCCTGATGACGATCACCCTGTGTCATTTTCGGCCTCGCCCCCGTATCAGCGATAAGACCGGGCCGGTTGTGCTCGCTTTAGTTTTCCAGCAAGCGATAGTGAACGGCTCGAACCACGGCCTGAACCCGATTCTTGGCGCCCAACTTGTGCATCGCCGAGGTCAGATGCAGGTTGATGGTGGCCACGGAACGCTGCAGGCGTTCAGCAATTTCACCAGAGGTCATGCCCTCGGCCGCCCATTTCAGACACTCGCGCTCGCGCTTGGTCAGTTGAACCGGATAGCTGCGAATGCTTTTACTGAGCGGTAGGTAGAGGTGTTCCTGCAGAGCATGAGAAAGAAGCGTGAAATCCCTCAAGACCTGTTGCAGATCATGCAAGGCCACCTGGGTACTGCCCGAGCGCAAACCGGTCAGGCTGGCGAAACCACCACCAGGCAAGTGAATGGGAACAGTCATGCCATGGGACATTTGATGATGCTGCAGGTAACTCGATACCGGCGCGTGCTGCTGCCCCATAGCCTGGCGCAAGACGGTTTCCGCTTCGGGTCTGTAGGACCAGATAAAGGGAGAAATGCTGTCCAGCGCCACCTGCTGGACCGGGTCGATATGGTAATACCCCTCGTCGCACCAGAGCTCCAGCCAGTCCTTTGGGGTATTGCAGACCATTGCACTGGGAATGATCAGTTCGCCCTGCTGATCAAAAGGCACCGGACTGTAGTCGTAAACCAGGGCATCGAACCCCAACCCCGAGGCCACTTCCATGGTCCCCGCCATCCGCTCATGCAATGTGTTTCCGAGCAAAAGACGAGAGTTAACTTCCGCGAGCCTGCTTTGCATCCGTTCAGTCTCCTTACTGTCTGATCCTTAACAGCAGGGCCTAGAATGCCACGCTCGATAGGAGCCGACCAGGCAAAACCTATAAGAACTACTAGGTTGTGCTACCCGGTTTAGCGGTGCCCTTCATGAAAGAGGCCCATGTTTTAACCTATCCTGCCCCTCTGAACCGCCGCGCTGACAACCACATCAAGGTCGGTATCACGCATGCCCACACCTCCCCAGTCTGCTGCAATGCCGTTTCATGGCCCACCCGAGTGTGGCGCCGCGCATCGTTCATCGCAGACAAGGACCCGTGCCATGCAGATGCCCAAGACCCTTCAGATCCACAACGGTGAAAAAGTCCCTTCAACCTTCTCCCCTAAAGAGTACGCCCAGCGCCTGAGCACGCTGCGAGCCTATATGGCCCAGCAGGATATCGATGCGGCGCTGTTCACCTCCTACCACAACATCAACTACTACGCCGACTTCCTGTATTGCTCTTTCGGCCGTCAGTACGCCCTGGTGGTGACCCGGGAACGTAGCGTGCTGATCAGCGCCAATATCGACGGCGGGCAGCCCGGGCGTCGGGCGGTCTGCGATGATCAGGTGGTGTACACCGACTGGCAACGGGGCAACTTCTTCGTCGCGGTCAAACAGGCCTTGCCGCAGGCTGCACGGCTGGGCCTGGAGTTCGATCAACTGACCCTGCCCAGCCACCAGGCCTTCGCCGAGCTCTATCCTCGGGCGCAACTCCTGGATATCGCTGCCCCGTGCATGAGCATGCGCATGCTCAAGTCAGTCGAAGAACAGGCACTGATCCGCCAGGGTGCACGCATCGCCGACATCGGCGGGGCCGCCGCCATCGATGCCCTGCAGGATCAGGTATCGGAATACGATGTGGCCCTGCACGCCACACAGGCCATGGTGCGGGAAATCGCCCGGACCTTTCCCGCTGCCGAATTGATGGACACCTGGACCTGGTTTCAATCAGGGATCAATACCGACGGCGCACACAATCCGTTGACCTCGCGGCGCATCAGCCCGGGAGAGATACTCAGCCTCAACTGTTTCCCGATGATCGCCGGTTACTACACCGCGCTGGAGCGCACACTGTTCCTTGGGCATTGTCCCGACGCGTATCTGCGACTGTGGGAAATCAACCTCAAGGTGCATGAGGCCGGATTGCAACTGATCAAGCCCGGAGCCCGCTGCAGCGACATTGCCCGACAGTTGAACGAAATCTACCTGGAACACGACTTGCTGCAATATCGGACCTTCGGCTACGGCCACTCGTTCGGCATCCTCAATCACTACTACGGGCGCGAGACCGGGCTGGAGTTTCGCGAGGACGTGGACACTGTGCTGGAGCCCGGCATGGTGGTGTCCATGGAGCCGATGATCAGGCTACCCGAAGGCAGTCCAGGTGCCGGTGGTTATCGTGAGCACGACATTCTGATCGTCAACTCACAAGGCGCGGAAAACATCACCCGGCTGCCCTACGGACCACAGCACAACATCATCGGTCGCTGAAGAGACAATCAGGACCACTCGACCGGGATGCTCAACGCGCTCTTGATCAACAGGCATCTACAAAGCCAACAAGCCGTGAAGATTGCAGCGATTACCTCTGAAACCCCACGAGAAAATGCTTAGGCAACAAGAGCTTTCAGGGCTTATCCAGGATGAGCCCTGAAACCCAATAGAAACAGATGCCATGCATTTCACTCAGGTGTCTACCCGGATACTTTCTAAGTCATGCACAACGAGCAAACACGGCATGCCCCATCGTTCGGTAGCGATCCAGACACAACTAAGTGGAAACTCGACATTACAAGTAACTGACCATGTTCACTTTATGGGATCAAAGCATTGCGCTTGGCAAACTCCGCCAGGCTTACTTGCGACCCCAACCCCAGCTTCTGCAACAGTCGGGTCTTGTAGGTGCTGACTGTCTTGTTGCTCAAGAACAGTTTTTCACCAATGGCCTTGTTGGAATGCCCCTGTGCTAGATACTGCAACACGATCATTTCCCGATCAGTCAGCAGGCCTATCTGCTCGGCCTCGGACTGTTGTTCCGCCGTGGGCATGGAAACATCCAAAGCCATCGACGGATAAAAAGTGTAGCCGGCCAACACAGCATTCAGAGCCACCACCAGATTGCCCAAATCCTCCTCTTTGTTGACGAAACCCCGAGCTCCCAGCTGAATACAGCGTCTGCAGAAGCTTTCAATCGACTGCGAGGTCAGCACCAGCACTTCAGTGGGCAAGCCCAGAGCCTTGATACGTGAAAGCACCTTGAGGCCATCCAACTTGGGAATACCGATATCGAGGATTACCACATCCGGCCTATGCTCGCGCACCAACTCCAGCGCATCCAATCCGTTGTCTGTTTCGGCCACCACCCGCATGTTGTTCTTTTCCAGCAAGACCTTAACGGCGAGCCGAACAACGGGATGATCGTCAACTATCAATACGCTGTGCATATTGTCACTTCACCTTAAAAACCCGGCCTTCGGTTGAGCCGGACCGACCGGAAAATACACGTAACCGCACCCTGTATGCTGCAACTTACGTATCCGTATAAAGACGCTGATGTCATGTAGAAGTTTCGTGCACAGCACCTTGATGTCGTCCAGAATTTTCAGATTCCTGGCAAATAACAGAGGATACAAGGGGTTAATGACTCCTCCTTAAGGAATCAGACAGTCTGATTTTTCAATGAGAAATTTCCTACTGCACATGAGGATTTGCCTAATGGCTGCAACTCTAGAGCCTTAGCACTATGACCGGCAAATAATGACATGAGCCGGCAATGCAAAATTTGAACGTTCTGGTCCTGGAAGATGAACCGCTGCAACGCCTGGTTACCGTCACTGCACTGAAAAAAGTGATGCCTGGGCAGGTGCATGAAGCGGCCAGCGGTAGTGAAGCCCTGGCACTGCTGGAGCGCTGCGAAAGGATGGACATTGCCATCTGCGACCTGAAAATGCCCGGAATGGATGGTTTGGCCTTCCTGCGCCACGCCAGCCAAAGCGGCAAACTGCACTCCGTGATCCTGTGCAGCCAGATCGAGCCGATTCTGCGCCAAACTACCGTCTCGATGATCAGGGGCCTAGGCTTGAACTTCCTGGGTGATCTGGGCAAGCCCTTCAATCTGGAGCGCCTGACCACCCTGCTGACTCGTTATAAGAACCAGCGCCACGGCCTGCTCACTGCTCTGAAACAGTCCGAACTCCCCACCCTGGCGGACGTGATTCGCGGCCTGGACAACGGCGAATTCGAACCCTACTACCAACCCAAGGTGGCACTCGACAACGCGTCGCTCCAAGGAGCGGAAGCGCTAGCCCGCTGGAATCATCCACAGCTGGGAGTACTGCCGCCTTCGCACTTCCTGCACATCATGGAACACCACTGCTTGCTGGACCGCCTGTTCTGGCAACTGTTCGACCAGGGCTTGGCCTTGCGCCGCAAACTGGCGCAAAAAGGCATTCCCCTGAGTTTCTCGTTCAATCTGCACCCATCACAGCTGGCGTCCCAGACCCTGACTGAATCCATTGCCACCCTACTCGTGCTGTTTCAGGTTCCATCCAGCAGCATCACCTTTGAAATCACCGAAACCAGTCTGATCAGCGCTCCCGCCAGTAGCCTGGAAAATCTGGTACGCCTGCGGGTAATGGGCTGCGGCTTGGCCATGGATGACTTCGGTGCGGGCTACTCCTCCCTGGATCGCCTCTGCGAGTTGCCCTTCAGTCAGATCAAGCTCGACGGCACTTTCGTGCGCAAGATGGGGCATCACCCCAGAAGCAGCGCCATCATTAGCTACACGGTGGCGCTCGCCCGTTCATTGGGTATGTCGCTGATTATCGAAGGAGTGGAAACCCGCGAGCAGCAGCAACGCCTACTGGAACTGGGATGCGACATAGCCCAGGGCTTCGTGTTTGCACGCCCGATGCCGGAAAGCCATTTCATTGCCTACTGCATTCGTTAGTCCCTTGGGAGAGCCGATCAAAGAGGCGACCCGTTGCTCAGGTTCTGTACCGCCCGCCCGGCGCTCATTGCGCTGTGACTCGTTGATCGAGCCATCTGGCCCCCCACAATCTGAAGCGATCATGCATTCACGACTTTTCTGGCTTTTTATCTGCTTGGCGATATTGGCTGTTCAACCGGCAGCGGCCCAGCTTCCGAGTTTGCCCAATACGCTGTACAGCACGGCGCGCCTCGACCACCACGACCTTGCCCTTGACGATGAAGACTGGCGTTGGCTGCGCCACAGGTCGGAACTGAAAATCGGTGCCGTGGCTACAGAATCGTCCCCCTTCAATGTCAGCTACAACGACAATCACTACGAGGGCATTACCGCTGACGTCAGCGCTCTGATTGGGCAGATACTCGGGGTTCGTATCAAGATCCTGTCCTTTGCCACCCGGGCAGAGGCCATGCAAGCCTTACAGGCTGCCAATATCGACTTGCTAGGCAGCTACAGCTCCGAGCAGCCTGCCAAGGCCGTCAGGTTTACTCGTCCCTTCGCCGAAGCCCGACTGGCACTGTTCAAACGCAAGGATGAATTGCGTAAATCGCCTTCCAACCTGGACGGATTACGAGTTTCTGTGGCCCAGGAACACGGCACGCAACTGCAGTCGCACTTTCCCTTGGCCCACTTGATGGTCTATCCCACCCATGACGAGGCCATAGCCGCGGCAGCCTTCGGCCATGCCGACATGTACGTGGACGATGTTCTGAGCGCCTACTTCCGCATCAATCGTTCCTACTACGGCTTTCTCAAGTTCGAGCGCTTCGCCGACTTTTCCCAAGGCGGCTACGGCTATGCGCTCCAAGAGGATAACCAGCGCCTGCTGCGGATTATCAACCAGAGCATTGAGGCGATCGGTAAGGAAAAACTCCTCAATCTGAGTCGGCGCTGGGTGGGTAGCGGCTTCATTGCGTCGGACCAAAGGATGGCACTGACGCCGGAAGAGTCGCGCTGGATAGCCCGCAACCCAGTCATACGCCTGGTGATCAATGACGATCTGGCGCCCATTGCCTTCTTCGACGCCAATGGCGTTTTCTCGGGTGTCACCGCTGAACTGCTGGACGTGCTATCACAGCGCACCGGACTCGACTTCCAGGTCACCGCTCGCAACGGCGGCTACCCGGAACAGATTGAAGCCTTGCGCCAATCAGAGGCCGACCTGGCCATCATGACAGCCAGTGCACAACGCGAAGACAACCTGCGCTTCACTCGCTCCTTCCTGACCAGTCCCTTCGTCCTCGTGACCCAGACCGACAAGAAAGGTATGGCACAGCGGCCTGGAGACCTGGCAAACAAGCGCCTGGCCATCCCTTCCGGACACGTGACACTGCAGCATGTGCGCGAGCGCTACCCGCAAGCCGAAGTCATCGAAGTCGGCACCTCGCTGGACGCCATGAACATGGTCTATACCGGCGGCGCCGATGCCGCGGTGGTGTCATTGCCGGCCTCGCGTTACTACATTGTCCGCCTGTTCCAGAATCGCCTGGCTGTTGCCGATCTGATTCACACCCGGCAGGCGACCGCCAGCTTTGCCCTGAGGCGAAGCGATTCGGAACTGCAATCCATCATCGACAAAGCCCTGATCAGCCTCCCGACGGACGATTTGAACGCCATCGCCAACCACTGGCGCTCACCGCCGGGCATGAGCAGCGAAACCTGGCGCGACTACGCGTTGATGATCGCCGAAATCATAGCTGGCGCTTCGTTGCTGCTCCTGCTGTCGCTGCTCTGGGTCTTCTATCTGCAACGCCGAGTCAAGGCCGAGAAAACGCTCAATGAACAATTGCGCTTTATCGAGACCCTCGCAGAGAACATGCCTCCGGCCCTCTATCTCCGGGACATTGAGGGCAACATGCTGTCCTGCAACCGCAGCTATCTGCAGAGCGTCGGTCTGAGTGCCGAGGACGTCTTGGACAAGACTGTGCAGGAACTGCCTGATGAGCACTTTGCGGCAGGGCCCGACCTGCACCAGAACTACCTGCAAGCGATCAATGACGGCAAGACCATTACCTCGGTGTATGCCGTGCAATTGCAGGGCAAGGACGTCTGGATCGAGCACTGGATTCAGCCATTCCAGGACGCCACCGGTGTCACAAAGGGCGTGATCTGCGGCTGGCTGGACATTACCAAGCACCGTCATCTGGTTCAGGAACTGAAGGAGGCGAAGAATCTCGCCGATGAGGCCAGCCGGGCCAAGACCACCTTCCTGGCCACCATGAGTCATGAAATACGCACGCCAATGAACGCCATCATCGGCATTCTGGAACTGGCGCTCAAACGCGCCGACAGCGATCGGATCGAGCGCTCCAGCATTGAAATCGCCTACAGTTCGGCCAAGAGCCTGCTGGAGCTGATCGGCGATATCCTCGACATTGCCCGCATCGAGTCCGGACGCCTGAGCCTCTGCCCCAAACGCGCCAACCTGCGCGAACTGGTGGAATCAGTGGCTAGAGTGTTCGAGGGGCTGGCTCGGCAGAAATGCCTGAGCCTGATCCTCGAGATCGACTCCAGCATCAACGGCGATGTGCTGGTGGACGGGATGCGTTTCAAGCAGATCCTGTCCAACTTGGTGAGCAATGCCATCAAGTTCACCGAAGCCGGTTTTATCAAGGTGGGCATTTCCGGCGAGCTAGTGGAAAACGCTGTGCTGCGGGTCGAGCTCAGTGTCGAAGACTCGGGAATTGGTATTTCCCCCAGCAGCCAGCAACGCCTGTTCCAACCCTTCGCCCAGGTAGAGCGCAACGTGCAGAACAACGAAGGCACGGGGCTGGGCCTGGTGATTTGTCGTTCCCTGTGCGAAATGATGGGTGGCCAGGTGTCGATGAGCAGCACCCTGGGGCATGGCACCCGGGTGGATGTGGAGCTGCGTTTGCAAGTACTGGAGCGCACGGCCACCTCTGAGCGTCCGCCTCAGGTCAAGAGGCGCTACACACAACGTTTGCAGATTCTGGTGGTAGACGATCATCCGGTGAACCGCCAGGTCCTGCAGCAGCAGCTGTGCTTTCTCGGACATGACGTGTTCGAAGCGGAGAACGGCCTGGAGGCACTGCATCTCTGGCGCGAGCAGGACTTTGACGTGATCATCACCGACTGCCACATGCCCATCATGAACGGCGCCGAGATGAGCCGGGCGATCCGCCAGGATGAGCGGGACAAGGCCTGCGAACCAATGATGATCATCGGCCTGACCGCCGACGCCCAGCAGGAAGAAGTGGAACGTTGCATCCAGGCGGGAATGAATGATTGCCTGATCAAACCCATCAGCCTGGATGAGTTGGAAGAACGTCTGCTGACCATGGGACAGGCCGATGAGAGCGAACGTGAGAACCTCATCCCCACAAAGCACACCAGCCCCCGCTCTTCTCGGGTATTCGACCTGGAATCCTTGCATACCCTGGTGGGCAGCGAGCCGACGATGTTGCATCACATCTTGAATGAGTTGCTCAGTAACAATCGCATGGACATGCAGAGCCTCGACACCTTGCTTCAAGAGCAGGCAACAGCTGAGTTGGCAGAGTTGGCGCATCGTATCAAGGGCGCTGCGCGCGTGGTCAAAGGCGAAGAATTGGTAGAGAGTTGTCGTCAGCTGGAAGATGCCTGCCTGAGCCCCGACCTGTCCCTGAACATGGTCAAGGAATGCGTGGAACAGGTGAAACAGGCCATCATCACCCTCGAACAGCGCCTGTTTGAACAACGTAGGGTCTGGGAAGAACTGCCTATCAACTGACAACAAGAGGCTCGCCTCTCGGGCGGCCCCTCGACCTCAGCGCTTTTTTGCAGACAAACGAAAAAAGGCACCTCTAGAGGTGCCTTTTATCGTGAATATGGTCGGGGTAAGGGGATTCGAACTCCTGACATCCTGCTCCCAAAGCAGGCGCGCTACCGGACTGCGCTATACCCCGGTAAAAAAAAGGCACCTTTAAAAGGCGCCTTCTGCGAACAGAGCTTTTGGCGTCTGATCTTAAGATTCGATTCCAGCGAACTGGTCTCAAAAATGGTGGGTCGTGTGGGATTCGAACCTACGACCAATTGGTTAAAAGCCAACTGCTCTACCAACTGAGCTAACGACCCAAAAATGGTCGGGGTAAGGGGATTCGAACTCCTGACATCCTGCTCCCAAAGCAGGCGCGCTACCGGACTGCGCTATACCCCGGTTTGAAATTGGCTCCGTGACCAGGACTCGAACCTGGGACCCAATGATTAACAGTCATTTGCTCTACCGACTGAGCTATCACGGAACTACATATTTCAAGCTACAACGTTTTTACTTCATCCTCTTCGGCTTTCCCGTATCGCTACGTTCATGCCTCTGAGGCGCGCTATTTTACAATCTTCAAACTACCTGTCAACCCCTTAAATTGCTTTTAAGACAATGATTTGCGACTTCATTGCCGGTTTCTTCTACATCAGAAAAAACCTAGGGGGTGACTGACTGCGGGGCGCACTTTACAAGCCTTTTCCTTTCAGTTCAACGCCCTAGTGAAAAAAAAGGCCTCGCCATGCGAGGCCTTTTCATCAATACGCCACTGCGCGATCAGGCAAAGACGATTTCATCGTCCCGCACCGACGCAGTGACTGTTGCTCCTGGCAGGAAACCACCGGACAGGATCAACTGGGCCAACGGGTTCTCGATCCAGCGCTGGATCGCACGCTTCAGCGGCCGTGCGCCATACACCGGGTCGTAACCCACGGCGATCAGCTTGTCCAAGGCCTCGTCGCTCAGTTCCAGGCTCAGCTCGCGCTCCGCCAGACGGCTGCGCAGGCGCCCCAACTGGATCTGCGTGATGCCAGCGATCTGATCCCGTGCCAGAGGCTCGAAGATCACTACTTCGTCGACCCGGTTGATGAACTCCGGCCGGAAGTGGGTGGACACCGCATCCATCACCGCTGCCCGCTGTGCCTCGCGATCCCCTACCAACTCCTGGATCTGTGCCGAGCCCAGGTTGGAGGTCATGACGATCACCGTGTTGCGAAAGTCCACAGTGCGTCCGTGGCTGTCCGTCAGGCGACCATCTTCCAGAACCTGCAGCAGGATATTGAACACATCCGGGTGCGCCTTCTCGACTTCGTCCAGCAGGATGACCGAGTACGGCTTGCGACGCACGGCTTCGGTCAGGTAGCCACCTTCTTCATAACCGACATAGCCTGGCGGCGCACCGATCAGGCGAGCCACGGAGTGTTTCTCCATGAACTCGGACATGTCGATCCGCACCATGGCTTCCTCGGTATCGAAGAGGAACTCCGCCAAGGCCTTGCACAACTCAGTCTTACCCACGCCGGTTGGGCCGAGGAACATGAACGAGCCACTTGGCCGGTTCGGATCGGACAAGCCAGCCCGGGAGCGGCGCACTGCGTTGGATACCGCCACCACGGCTTCGTTCTGGCCGATCACCCGTTGATGCAGCAGGCTTTCCATCTTCAACAGCTTGTCGCGCTCGCCTTCGAGCATTTTCGACACCGGGATGCCGGTCCACTTGGACACCACTTCGGCAATTTCTTCCTCGGTGACCTTGCTGCGCAGCAACTGGTTCTCGCTGTGGCCGTGCTGGTCGACCATCTGCAGGCTGCGCTCCAGATCCGGGATCACCCCGTACTGCAGCTCGGCCATGCGGTTCAGGTCGCCTTTACGCCGCGCCGCTTCCAGTTCCTGACGCGATTGCTCGATCTTCTGCTGGATCTGCGCAGAGCCCTGCACTTCGGCTTTCTCCGAGGTCCAGACTTCTTCCAGGTCAGCGTACTCACGCTCCAGGCGGACAATCTCTTCCTGGAGTTTTTCCAGACGCTTGATCGCCGCCTCGTCGTCTTCCTTCTTCAGCGCCTGGGATTCGACTTTCAGTTGAATCAGGCGCCGCTCCAGACGGTCCAGCACTTCCGGCTTGGAGTCGATCTCCATGCGGATGCGGCTGGCAGCTTCGTCGATCAGGTCAATGGCCTTGTCCGGCAGTTGCCGATCTGTGATGTAACGATGGCTGAGCTTGGCCGCGGCAATGATCGCACCGTCGGTGATGGCTACCTTATGGTGCACCTCATAGCGCTCTTTCAGGCCACGCAGGATGGCGATGGTGTCTTCCTCGCTCGGCTCGTCCACCAACACTTTCTGGAAGCGCCGCTCAAGGGCTGCATCCTTCTCTATATATTGGCGGTACTCGTTGAGCGTGGTGGCACCGACGCAATGCAGCTCGCCACGGGCCAGGGCCGGTTTGAGCATGTTGCCCGCATCCATCGAGCCTTCGCCTTTACCGGCGCCGACCATGGTGTGCAGCTCGTCGATGAACAGGATGATCTGACCTTCCTGCTTCGACAGCTCGTTGAGCAGGGATTTCAGGCGTTCCTCGAACTCGCCACGGTACTTGGCACCGGCAATCAGCGCGCCCATGTCCAGGGACAGCAGGCGCTTGCCTTTCAGGCCATCAGGCACTTCGCCATTAATGATCCGCTGGGCCAGGCCTTCGGCGATGGCGGTTTTACCCACGCCAGGTTCACCGATCAGCACCGGGTTGTTCTTGGTCCGGCGTTGCAGCACCTGGATGGTCCGGCGAATTTCATCGTCACGCCCGATCACCGGGTCAAGCTTGCCCTCTTCGGCGCGCTTGGTCAGATCGACGGTGTACTTGTCCAGGGCCTGGCGCGACTCCTCGACGTTGGCGTCATTCACCGCCTCGCCGCCGCGCAGGTTGTTGATGGCGTTTTCCAGGGCTTTCTTGCTCACGCCCTGACCCAGCAGCAACTTGCCGAGCTTGCTGTTTTCATCCATGGCGGCCAGCAGTACCAACTCGCTGGAAATGAACTGGTCGCCTTTCTGCTGGGCCAGGCGATCGGCCTGGTTGAGCAGGCGCGCCAGATCCTGGGACATGTTGACGTCGCCAGTGGGGTTCTGGATTTTTGGCAGTTGGTCGAGCTCTTTGCTCAGTTCCTTGCGCAGGCTGTTGACGTCGAAGCCCACCTGCATCAGCAGTGGCTTGATCGAACCGCCTTGCTGTTCAAGCAGCGCCTGCATCAAGTGCGCAGGTTCAATGGCCGGATGATCGAGGCCAACGGCCAAGGATTGAGAATCGGATAAGGCCAGCTGCAATTTGCTGGTTAATCGGTCTATACGCATTAGTCACCTTCCTTTTGAGCAGGCCGGAGCGATGGACACACCTAAATAGAGAAACCTGCCAGATGATTCTCTAGATGCGGTCGATTCTGGGAGATTCAAGCGTCAGCTGCTTGACGCAAGTCAGATTAGTCTAGCGTTCAAGCCAGATAAGGGAGGCAAAACGCCCGGTACGTGGGCTGCGCCGATAAGAGAAGAAGCGTGGGTCGGTCACGGTGCAGTAGCCACCACCATAGACCGCCGTCACACCCCGGGTGGCCAGACGCAGGCGCGCCAACTGGTAGATGTCAGCCATGAAGCGCCCGGCATTGACACTAGGGACAAAGGCTTGCTCCGCGGCCGCCAATTGAGCAACGAAAGCTTCACGGACCTCCGCACCAACTTCGAAACTCTGTGGACCTATAGCGGGCCCCAGCCATACCAAGACCTCAGCGGCGGGTACATCCAGGCTGTCGAGAGTGGCTTCCAGCACGCCAGCTGCCAGCCCGCGCCAACCGGCATGGGCTGCCGCGACCCGGGTTCCGGCTCGGTTGCAGAACAACGCAGGCAGGCAGTCGGCGGTCATCACCGCACAGGCAATGCCTGGCGTGGCGGACCAACTGGCATCGGCGCTGACCACGACGCCAGGATCGGCGTGAGCCACAGCAATCCCGTGCACCTGTTGCAACCAGGCCGGGGCAATAGCGAAGTGTTCGGTCAGGCGCCGGCGATTCTCGGCCACCGCTTGAGGCCGATCCTCAACGTGGTCGCCCAGATTGAGGCTGTCAAACGGCGCCAGGCTGACGCCGCCATCGCGGGTAGTAACACAGGCTTTGACCCCAGCCGGCGCGGGCCAGTCAGGAATCAGCCAGCCACTCATCCGATGAACGCCTCACGGTCCTGCTTGAGCAGCGACAACAACCAGACGAAGTCATCCGGCAACGGTGATTCCCAGCTCATGCGTTGACCAGTGGTCGGATGGTCCAACTCCAGGAAACGCGCGTGCAAGGCCTGGCGCGGGAAGTTTTTCAGCGACTCGACCATGGTCTGGCTGGCCGCCGGCGGAATGCGGAAGCGACCGCCGTAAGCCGGATCGCCCACCAGCGGGAAGTTGATGTGGGCCATGTGCACCCGAATCTGGTGAGTACGACCGGTTTCCAGCTTGACCCGTACATGGGTGTGGGAACGGAAGCGCTCCAGAACGCGGTAGTGGCTGACAGCCTGCTTGCCCCCCTCCATCACCGCCATGCGCTGGCGCTGCTGGCCGTGGCGACCAATGGGAGCATTGATCTTGCCCCCCGCAGTCACTACACCGATCACGATGCATTCATAGATGCGGCTGACGCTGCGGCTCTGCAGCTGAGCCACCAACTGGGTCTGCGCCTGAATGGTCTTGGCCACCACCATCAGACCGGTGGTGTCCTTGTCCAGACGGTGGACGATACCCGCCCGCGGCACATTGATAATGTCGGGGATGTGATGCAGCAGGGCATTGAGCAGCGTGCCATCGGCATGGCCGGCAGCCGGGTGCACCACCAGGCCCGCAGGCTTGTTGATCACCAGGATGTCATCGTCTTCATAGACGATGTCCAGCTCGATGTCCTGGGCGATCCACTCACCCTGAGCCTCCTGCTCGGCGGTCAGTTCGAGAACGGCACCGCCGTGCACGATGTCCCGAGGGCGGATCACCGCTCCGTCAACAGTCAGGCGGCCGTCTTTGATCCAGGCGGAAAGGCGCGAGCGCGAATGCTCAGCGAATAGTTGTGCGGCGACTTGATCGAGGCGTTGACCGCCCAGTTCGGACGGCACCTCTGCGCGAAGTTCAATTTTATCGGACATGCTCGGACTGGGCGTCGGCACAGCCTTTGGTTTCGGCTGCGCGCTTGTGGTTAAATACGGCGTCTTTTGCCCCGAGGCTTTCAACGGGGCGCTCATCATAACAGGACGGCCCCGCCCAAGACAGCGGCCGTCATAGGGACGCAAGCCGCCATGCAAGTGAAACACCTGCTGCTGATCGCCATCCTCGCACTGACCGCTGCTTGCTCATCGAAGGAAGTCGTTGACGAAAACCTGAGCGAAGTCGAGTTGTACCAGCAGGCGCAGACCGACCTGGACAACCACAGCTACACCAGCGCCACCGCCAAGCTCAAGGCCCTGGAATCGCGCTATCCCTTTGGTCGCTACGCCGATCAGGCACAGCTCGAGCTGATCTACGCCAACTACAAGAATGCCGAGCCAGAGGCTGCGAAATCCGCCGCCGAGCGCTTCATTCGCCTGCATCCCCAGCACCCGAACGTCGACTACGCCTACTACCTCAAGGGCCTGACCTCCTTCGACCAGGACGTCGGCCTGCTGGCGCGCTTCCTGCCACTGGACATGACCAAGCGTGACCCGGGTGCCGCCCGCGACTCCTACAACGAGTTCGCCCAGCTCACCAGCCGCTTCCCCAACAGCCGCTACGCCCCGGACGCCAAGCAGCGCATGATTTACCTGCGCAACCTGCTGGCCGCCTACGAAATCCACGTGGCCGACTATTACCTGACCCGTCAGGCCTATGTCGCCGCCGCCAACCGTGGCCGCTACGTGGTGGAAAACTTCCAGGAAACCCCTTCCGTGGGTGACGGCCTGGCGGTGATGACCGAGGCCTACCAGCGTCTGCACCTGGACGAACTGGCTGCCACCAGCCTGGAAACCCTGAAGCTCAACTACCCTGACCACCCAAACCTGGTTGATGGTCAGTTCGTGCCACGGGTGGCCGAAGCCGACAACCGCTCCTGGCTGAGCAAGGCCACCCTGGGCCTTATCGAGTCCCGTCCACCGCTGCCGCCGGGAGAAACCCGCGCCAATCAGGACGTGATGAAGCAGTATCAGGATGCCAAGGACGCGATCCCGTCGGAGCTCAAGCCTAAAGACAGCAACGGCGACGTTGTCGAGGAAGAAGAGCACGAGGCCACTGGCAACAACAGTGACCGCTCCTGGTTCAGCTACATGACCTTCGGCGTGTTCGACTGATAGCGCCGCAGTAAAAAAGGGAGACTTCAAGTCTCCCTTTTTCATGCCCGCAGCTTCATGGGCCTGTGCGCCCGCCGGGCGCTTGGATAAACTGCTCCCTCTTTTCCCCATAAAGCTGGTCACCATGGTTCGTCTACTGTTCTGGATCGCTCTGATTGCCGCTGCGGTATGGTTCTGGCGCAAATTCAAGCGCCCCGCTGCAACTCCCCGCACGCCCCAGGAGCCGGGGAGTACGCCAATGGTGCGCTGCGCTCACTGCGGCGTACACCTGCCTCAGGACCGGGCGTTGAGCCTGTCACAACAGTGGTACTGCAGCCAGGCCCATCTGGAGCAGGGCCCGGGTAGCAAGGATCGCTGAGCCCTACCCCCATCGTC
>NZ_JAFGYX010000028.1:0-83367 GCF_017491625.1 Pseudomonas sp. 50_B | reverse complement strand
CTCCTGGCCTGGCCCCGCAGCCACGCCCCACCCTGCCCCGGCGGTGCGCTGACACGCGCCCAATGGATCCATAAAAATCACACCAATGGATCCACAAACCTCTAAAACTTCAAAAATAGCCGATTATCGAACAGAAAATCCGCGCATTCATTTGACACTCCCAGAGCGCGAACCTTTTAATGGATCCATTAAATAAAAACAACAAACGCCTGGAGAGACGTCATGTACCCCAAGAATGCCTGGTACGTTGCCTGCACCCCCGATGAATTGCAGGGCAAGCCCCTGGGCCGGCAGATCTGCGGCGAACGAATGGTGTTCTACCGCGCCCACGAAGGCCGGGTAGCCGCCGTCGAGGATTTCTGCCCCCATCGCGGCGCCCCGCTGTCGCTGGGCTATGTCGAGAACGGCAACCTGGTGTGCGGCTACCACGGCCTGGTGATGGGCTGCGACGGCAAGACCGTGGATATGCCCGGCCAGCGGGTACGCGGCTTCCCCTGCAACAAGACCTTCGCCGCGGTCGAGCGCTACGGCTTCATCTGGGTCTGGCCCGGCGACCAGAGCCTGGCCGATCCGGCACTGATCCATCACCTGGAATGGGCCGACAACGAACAGTGGGCCTATGGCGGCGGGTTGTTCCACATTCAGTGCGACTACCGGCTGATGATCGACAACCTGATGGACCTGACCCACGAAACCTACGTCCACGCCTCCAGCATCGGCCAGAAGGAGATCGACGAGGCGCCGCCACAAACCACCGTGGACGGCGATCAGGTGGTCACCGCCCGCCATATGCACAACGTCATGCCGCCGCCGTTCTGGCGCATGGCCCTGCGCGGCAACCAGCTAGCCGACGACGTGCCGGTGGACCGCTGGCAGATCTGCCGCTTCAGCCCGCCCAGCCATGTGCTGATCGAAGTCGGCGTGGCCCACGCCGGCCACGGCGGCTACGACGCCCCGGCGGCATTCAAGGCATCGAGCATCGTGGTGGATTTCATCACCCCCGAAAGCGACACCTCGATCTGGTACTTCTGGGGCATGGCACGCAACTTCAACCCCCAGGACCAGGCCCTCACCGCCAGCATCCGCGAAGGCCAGGGCAAGATCTTCAGCGAAGACCTGGAGATGCTCGAACGCCAGCAGCAGAACCTGCTCGCCCAGCCCCAGCGCAGCCTGCTCAAGCTGAACATCGACGCCGGCGGCGTGCAGTCGCGACGGGTACTGGAACGCCTGATCGCCCAGGAGCGCGAGCCCCGGGAAGCACTGATCGCGGCAAGCCGTTAAGCCCTTCTCCGCCCCCGACAGCCAGCCGGCCCGGATGCGGCCACTGGCGAGGACCGACAATGATCGACGTACTGGTGGTCGCGCGCCACAACGAAGCCCTGGACATCTGCAGCTTCGAACTGGCCGCGGCCGACGCAAGCCCCCTGCCCGCCTTCAGCGCCGGCGCCCATATCGACGTGCATCTGGCCAACGGCCTGGTGCGCCAATATTCACTGTGCAACCACCCCGAAGAACGCCACCGCTACGTGATCGGGGTGCTCAAGGATCCGGCCTCGCGAGGCGGCTCAAGCAGCCTGCACCAAGAGCTGGAAGTGGGCACCCGCCTGCGCATCAGCCAGCCGCGCAACCTGTTTGCCCTGGCCCCCGGCGCGCGGCGCAGCCTGCTGTTCGCCGGCGGCATCGGCATTACCCCGATCCTCAGCATGGCCGAGCACCTGGCCCACGGCGGCGCGGATTTCCAGCTGCACTACTGCGCCCGTTCCACCGAGCGCGCGGCCTTTGTCCCGCGCCTGCGGCAATCGCCTTTCGCCGAGCGGGTCAGCCTGCATTTCGACGAGCAGCCCGAGACGGCCCTGGATATCGCGCACGCCCTGGCCGCGCCGCAGGATGATCTGCACCTGTACGTCTGCGGCCCCGGCGGGTTCATGCAACACGTACTGGACAGCGCCAGGGCCCTGGGCTGGAAGGAACAATGCCTGCACCGCGAGTACTTCAGCGCCGCGCCCGTGGACCACGGCAGCGACGGCAGCTTCGCGGTCAAGCTGGCCAGCAGCGGCCAGGTGTTCCAGGTGCCGGCCGATCGCAGCGTGGTCCAGGTGCTGCAGGACCAGGGCATCGAAGTGGCGATTTCCTGTGAACAAGGGATCTGCGGCACCTGCCTGACCCGGGTACTGGAGGGTGTGCCGGAGCACCGCGACCTGTTCCTCACCGAGGAAGAACAGGCGTGCAACGATCAGTTCACGCCCTGCTGTTCCCGCGCCAAGACCCCGTTACTGGTGCTGGATCTCTAGGTTTTGCACGAAAGCCTCGATACTCGGTGATGCTGCGTTGAAAACGGTCTTGTGCGCGAGTCCGATCGGAATGCTCATTGACACCCCGTAAAATCGAACGCGCCCCCGGCCGCTCCTCGACCGTTTTCGCCTTGCCTGACCTACGTCTCAAAACGGTTCGGACAGCGCCTTGCGCCTCACGGCGAGGGCAGGATCAGCTTCATGCGCTCGTCGGCCACGGCCGAGCCGAAGATCTCGGCGTAGCGCAAGGTGGCGTTGGCATGCTCGCGCATCAGCGCTTCGGCCCGCGCGCCCTGGCCATTGACCAGGGCGTCGAACACCGAATGGTGCTGCATGTGGGCGTAGTTGAAGCGCCGGTATTCCCGGGCCATGTCCTGGCGATCCACCGCCAGGGCGGTGACCGAGGCGAACGGCAGATGGTCGTTGCGCGCCAGGGCATCGGCGATCGCCGGGTTGCCGCTGCCCGCCACGATCACCTGGTGAAACCGCATGTTGAGGTCGTGGTAGACCTCCAGGTCTTCCTCGTTGACATAACCCTTGTCGAACAGTGCATCGCCCTCGACCAGGCAACGTTCGAGAATCGCCCGGCCCTCGGCCGACAGCCCGCGCTCGGCGGTCTGGCGCGCCGCCAGGCCTTCCAGCACCCCGCGCACCTCCACCGCCCCGGCAATGTCCTCGGCGCTGACCGACCGCACCTGAAAACCGCGACCGCCGAAACGCACCAAGAGGCCTTCCTGCTCCAGGGTGCGAAACGCCATGCGCACCGGCATGCGCGACACCCCGAAGCGCTCGGCGGTAGGCACTTCCATCAAGCGCTCGCCTGCCGCCAGCTCGCCCGAGGCGATCATCTTGCGCAGCGCGACCAGCACCGTTTGACCGGGTTTGCTCATCCGGGCAGCTTCCTTAAAAAAGGTGGGCGGCCATAGTAACGCAAGGCCCGCCACAACACGCCCCCCGACAATACCTGTAGCCGCTGCTGAGCCCGCGAAGCTGCGCAAAGGTCCGCAGGACCTTGCCTGGCGCTCTCCCGCCGAACCTGCAGCGCCTTCGAAACCGCTGCGCCTCCTGCGACGAAGTGCCGCCCAGAGCGTTCGCAGCCTGCGGCAGCGGCTACAGGGTTTTCAGAGTGACAAGGGGTAGCTGACGATCAGCCGGGTCTGGTCGAAGTCGCTGTTGAAGCTGCGCCGATTGGTGGCGTTGTTCAGCCGCAGGCTGAGGTTCTTCAGGGTGCCGCTCTGCAGGGTGTAGCCGATCTCGGTATCACGTTCCCACTCATGGCCGTCCTTGCCGGCCTTGGTGGTGGCGTTGTCGCCACGCCCGTAACGCACCATGGCCAGCAGCCCGGGAACCCCGGAAGCGGCAAAGTCATAGTCGTAGCGCAGCTGCCAGGAACGCTCGCCGGCGTTGCTGAAATTGCCGTTGAACATGTCGTTGCCCAGGGTCCGGCCGCTGCTGCCATAGACCGACATCCAGGGGCTGTCGCCGCTGACCTTCTGCACCCCCAGGTACAGCGTGTGCCCGGCCCGCGCGGCGGAAAACAGGCCATAGGCGGTGTGGCTGTCGACCCGGCCGATGCGCGCGCTGCCATCATCGCGGTCGATGAAGTAGCCCAGGTTGCCCCCCAGCACCCAGTCGCCCAGCGGCTGTTTGTGCTGCAGGTTGAAATAGCTCTGGCGGTAGATGTCCTGCAGTTGCGAATGCCAGGCGCCGAACAGGGTGCGCTGCTGGTTGAAGCGGTAGTCGGCGCCCACGTAGTTGAAGCCATCGGACTTCACCCCCGGCGCGGCCCAGGCCGACAGGTCCTGCATGTCCGACGAGTTGCGCAGGCTCACTGCCCGGTACTGCGCGGCCTGCAGGCCCAGGCCGTCGATCTCGCGGGACACCAGCATGGCCCCGCGAAAGGTCTGCGGCAGCAGGCGGCCATCGTCATAGCGCAGCAGCGGCACGTCCGGCAGCAGTTCGCCGAGCTTGAACTCGGTGGCGGAAATCCGCGCCTTCAACGCTGCCCCGGCGCGGCCGAAATTGTCCGCCGCGCGGCCGTCGTCGTGCACCGGCAGCAACTCCGAACCGCTGACCCGGCGGCTGCTGTCGAGCTTGAGGCCGAACAGGCCGATGGCATCCAGGCCAACACCCACGGTGCCCGGGGTGTAGCCGGAGCTGAACTTGAGGATGAAGCCCTGGGCCCACTCCTCGATCTGCCCCTTGGGCGCGTCGTGGTCGCGAAAATCCCGGTTGAAGTAGTAGTTGCGCAGCAGCAGGTCGGTCTTGCTCCCCTCGAAGAAACCGCTGTCCTCGCCAGCCCAGGAAGGGGCGCACAGGCCCGCTGACAGACAAGCCCCGACCAGGGAACGGCAAAGCATCGGATGACGGGTGTTCATTATTATTGTTCTCCGTTTTTCATGGACGCAGCCGTGCCCCGACAGGCCCGTGACGGCCCGTCCATTCACGGATGCTCAAAAACCCGGCCAGGGCGGCCGGGGTTGTTCAAGTCAGCCCGTCAGAAGGGATACTGACGCGGCCGGTGTTGCACGCTGATCCAGTGGTCGCGGGTGAACTCGTCGATCGCCCAGTCGCCGTTGAAGCGCCCCAGACCGGAGTTCTTCTCGCCACCGAACGGCGCGTTGGCCTCATCGTTCACCGGCACATCGTTGATGTGGGTCATGCCCGCGCGCACCTGGCGGGCGAAGTTCACCCCGCGCTCCAGGCTGCGGGTGAACACCGCGCTGGACAGGCCGAACTCGCTGGCATTGGCCAGCTCCAGGGCATGGGCTTCATCCCGAGCGCGCAGCAGCCCCACCAGCGGGCCGAAGATCTCATTGCGCGCCAGGTCCATGTCGGCCCGCACCTCGCCGTAGACATGGGGCGCCAGCAGATTAGCGTTCACCCCGCCCTCGTACAGCGGCTCGGCGCCCTGCTCCCGGGCCAGGGCGATCTTGTCCTTCAGGCCCTGCAACTGGCGGGCATTGATCACCGGGCCGATCACCGTCTCCAGCGATTGCGGATCCCCCACCTTGAGTTGCTTGACCCGGGCCACGAAACGCTGGGCAAAGGCCTCGTAAAGCCGCTCATCGACGATGATCCGGTTGATCGCCATGCAGATCTGCCCCTGGTGCAGGAACTTGCCGAACACCGCGGCGTTCACCGCCTGCTCCAGGTCGGCATCGTCGAGCACCACGAACGGGCTGTTGCCCCCCAGCTCCAGGGCCACGTGCTTGAGATGCTCGCCACCACTGGCGATGCGGCCGATACCGCGCCCCACCGGGGTCGAGCCGGTAAAGGTGATCAGCGCCGGCACCGGGTGCTCGACAAAGGCATCGCCAATCTCGCTGCCGGCCCCCACCACCACGCTGAACACCCCGGCGGGCAGCCCCGCTTCCTCGAAGATCCTCGCCAGCAGCAGGCCGCCGCACACCGGGGTATCGCTGGCCGGCTTGACCACCACCGCGTTGCCCAGGGCCAGGGCCGGAGCGATGGAACGCTGGGTCAAGTGCAGCGGAAAGTTCCACGGGCTGATCACCCCCACCACCCCCAGGGCGCTGCGGTACACCCGGCTTTCCTTGCCCGGTACATCGGACTCGACAATCCGCCCATGGACCCGCGCCGGGAACGACGCCGACTCCAGGGTAATGGCCCGCGCCGCGCCCCACTCGGCCAGGGCCTTGATCCGCGTACTGCCGGATTCGCGGATGATCCAGTCGACGATTTCCTCCTGGCGCCGGTCGAAGATCGCCACCGCCCGGTGCAGCACCGCCGCACGCTGCGACGGGCCCAGGGCCGCCCATTGCGGCTGCACATGGGCGGCCCTGGCGTAGGCCGCATCCAGGTCGCTGCGGTTGGCCTGGGCCACTTCCAGCAACAGCGCGCCATCGTATGGGTTGGTCACCGCCAGGGGCTTGCCGGCGGCACCGGCGCGCCACTGCCCGGCGATGGGTTGCAGATGCAGATCGCGATAGACCGCATTGGATTCACTCATGAAAAATCTCCTCAAGAAACAGCATTCATAAACCGATGTGTCGCCCAAAAACCGGCTTGTATGGGAGCTGGCTGGTGTGGAAGCTGGCTTGCCAGCGAAGACGCCCGCAACAAGCACGCAAGACCCAAGGCCCTGTTCGCCGGCAAGCAGGCTCCTACACGGCAGCGCGTTGCTCGATCAGCCGCAGCAGACCGAGCAGGGTTTCGGTGTGGGGCACCGCCACCCCCGCCTGCCGCGCCCGGGCCACTACCTGGCCGTTGATCGCGCCGATCTCCGTGGGCCGTCCGGCCAGCACGTCCTGCAGCATCGAGGGCTTGTGGCTGCGGTGGTTGGCCATGGCAAAGGCCACGCTGTCCAGGCAGCGCTGGGCATCCAGCACTATGCCCTGGGCGCCGGCCACGGCCACCACCTCCATGACGATGGCCCGGGCCAGCGCCACGCCTTCCGGCGCCGCGTCCAACTGGCCGACGGTGCAGCCGGTGGCCGCGCACAGGCTGTTCAGCGCCGCGTTGAAGGCGACCTTCTCCCAGATCGACGTCCACACCTCGGGGTCCACCGCGCAGCTCAGCCCGGCCGCATCCAGTACCGCCGCCACTTCAGCGCTGGCCTGGCGCTCACCCTCGTCGAGGGCCAGCACCCGGACCATGCCCTGGCCATGGGAATGCACCTGCCCCGGCCCGAGCAGGTCGGCCGGCCAGTTGGTCATGCCGATCAGCACCTGCTGCGCGGCCACGTGCCGCGACACGGCTTCGGCGTTGCCCAGGCCGTTCTGCAGGGTCAGCACCCGGGTGTGCCGGGTGATATGCCCGGCAACGCTGCGCAAGGCACTGTCGGTGTGCAGGGTCTTGGTGAAGACCAGCAGCAGGTCCGGGTGCCCGCTGGCCTGTTCCGGGCGGCAGGCGTTCAAGCCCCGGATGCGCCGCTCGCCGTGGTCGGTGGCCAGCAACAGGCCGTCACGCTGGATGGCCGCCAGATGCGCGTCGTTGATGTCCAGCAGCGTCACCTGCTGCCCGCTTTCGGCCAGCAGGCCGCCAAACAGCGAACCCATGGCGCCCGCGCCGAGAATGGTGATGTTCATCGAACCTCCTGATGGAATGAGCCTTTCAAGGGCCACGTTCATGACTGGCCCGGCAGGCGCCGGGGAATGTGCCGGCGCACGATCAGCAGCGCGATCAGCGCCATGAGCATCACCGCGCCCAGCAGTGTCAGGTAGCCCTGGGCGCCGCCCCGGGTGATCACCAGGGCCCCGGCGAAGGCACTGAGGATCGCCCCCAGGCGCCCGAAGGCCAGGGCCGAGGCGGTGCCGGTGGCGCGCACGCCGGTGGGGTAGATAAAGGCACACAGCGCATACATGGTGGACTGCACCGCGTTGACGAACAGGCCGTGCACGCCGAAGCCGAAGATCAGCAAGCCGGTGTGCTGATGGATATCCACCCCCTGCAAGGCAAAGGCGCTGGCCGCGCCGCCGGCACAGCAGATCAGCAACGGCCAGAACGAGCCCCAGCGGGTGATGGCCACCGCACAGACCAGCGCGCCGATGACCCCGCCGAGGTTGTAGGCGGTCAACCCGGAACCGGCCACCGACAGCTCCAGGCCTTCAGCCAGGAGCATGGTCGGCAGCCAGCTGAAGGCGCTGTAGACTGCGGTCAGGCACATGAAGAAGGCCACCCAGAGGGCCAGGGTGTCGCGCCCGTAGCCCCGGTCGAACAGACTGCGGAAACCGCCCTGCTTCTCGCTCTTCTGCTCCAGGGCATCGCTGTAGCTCACCCCTGCGGCCATGGGCCGGCCCATGCGCCCCAGCAACGCGCTCAACTCCCCCCAGCGCTGCGGTCGGCGCGCCAGAAAGCGCGGCGACTCCGGCAGGGTCACCAGCAACAGCAGGGCGAGCACCATGGGCAGGCTGCCACCAATGAAGAACAGCGTGCGCCAGCCATACAGCGGCAACACATGGGACGCGAACAGCCCCGCCAGCATACCGCCCAGGGGCACGCAGACGATGGTCGCGGTCACCGCCAGGGTGCGCCGCCGCGCCGGGGTGAACTCCGCCGTCACCGTGGTCGCGCTGGGCAGCGCGCCACCGATGCCCAGGCCGGCGATGAAGCGCAGGACCGCCACCGCCAGCGCATTGGGCGCCAGGCCAATGGCGCAGGTGGCCGCGCCGAACACGAACACGCTGGCGATGACCGCCATGCGCCGGCCGAAACGATCGGCGAACAGTCCGGCACAAGCACTGCCGATGCCCATGCCGATCAGCCCGGCGGCCACCGCCGGGGCGAACGCCTCGCGGGTGATGCCCCATTCCTTGATCATCAGCGGAATGGCAAAACCGATCAGTTGACCGTCGAAGCCGTCCATGACGATGGACAGCGCCGCCAACAGCACCACCAGCTTCTGCATGCCGGTGAAGGGGCCCTGGTCGAGCAAGGTGCCGATGTCGGCATGGGAGGGAGCGCAACGCGCCGACTGGGGCGCATCGTCTATCGCTGCTGTGACCGAAGTCGTGTTCATATCCACCTCTTTTTATTCTTCTGGTGAGTCCGCAAGCTGCGGTGGGCAAGGCCGGGCACCGGGCCCGGCGACAAGGCTGTCTTCAGGGTTCGATGGTCAGGGTCGGCACCTCGATCAGTACCGGGCGCTGGCCCGCCAGGGCCGCGGCAAACGCCTCGGCAAACGCCTCGCGGGTGTTGGCCTGCACCGCGTGCACACCGTAGCCGCGGCCGATGGCGCAGAAGTCCAGGCCCGGCACGTCCAGCCCCGGCGCATCGCTGACCTGCAGCACATCGGCGAACCAGCGCAGGGCGCCGTAGGTGCCGTTCTTGAGAATGATGAACACCACCGGGATCTGGTACTGGGCGGCGGTCCACAGCGCGGTGATGCCGTAATTGGCCGAACCGTCGCCGATGATCCCGATCACCCGCCGCTCGGGCCGGGCCAGTTGCACCCCCACCGCCGCCGGCAGGCCGAAGCCCAGGCCGCCAGCCGCCGGAAAGTAGTAACTGCCGGGCTCGCGCATTTCCACTCGCTGCCAGAAGGCGCCGACGGTGGAGGTGGATTCCTTGACGTAGATCGCATCCCTGGGCGCCAGCTCGTTGATCACGTCGAACACGGTTTCCGGGCGCAGCAGGCCGCCGGTTTCCTCGACCGGCGCCGGTGCCGGCAAGGCTGGCGGCTGCGGCCGGTCGCACTCCGGCAGCGCCCAGACCAGGGCCTGCAGGGTCTCGGCAATGTCCCCTACCAGCGCATCGCCCATGGGCGAGCGTGCTGCTTCGCCGGGGTCGCAAGTGATGTGCAGCAGCTCGCACCCCTCGGGCAGGTAGTCCCCCGGGGCGAACTGGTGGTAACGGAACACCGGGGCGCCCACCACCAGGATCAGGTCATGCTCCGCCAGGCAGCGGCTGATGCCGGCGATGGCCGCCGGCAGCACCCCGCGAAAGCTCGGGTGGCGGGTCGGGAACGGGCAGCGGGACGCGGACGGCGCGACCCAGGCCGGCATGCCGAGTCTTTCCGCCAGTTGCACCGCCAGGTGGTTGCTCTGGCTGCCGTCCACATCCGGCCCCAGCACCAGCACCGGGTTGCGCGCCGCCACCAGACGCTGTACCAGCTGGCGCAATTGTGCCGCCGAAGGCAGCCCGGCCGTGGCCACCTGGCGCCGGGCCAGGTGCTCGACCCCGGCCGGGGCGGCACGACCCCAGTCGTCGTAGGGAATCGACAGGTACACCGGGCCCTTGGGCGCCTGGCTGGCCATGTGGATGGCCTGGCTCAGGGCCCGGGGCACATCCTCGGCGCAGGCCGGTTCATGGCTCCACTTGACCAGGGGCTTGGGCAACTGCGCGGCATCGACATTGGCCAGCATGGCTTCGACGCCGATCATCGAGCGCACTTGCTGGCCGGCGGTGATCACCAGCGGGCTGTGGGAGTACCAGGCATTGGTCAGCGCGCCCATGCCGTTGCCGGTGCCGGCCGCCGCATGCAGGTTGACGAACGCCGGCTGGCCGCTGGCCAGGGCGAAGCCGTCGGCCATGCCGACCACCGCGCCTTCGTGCAGGCCGAGGATGTAGCGGAAGTCTTCGGGAAAGCCCTTGAGAAAGGGCAACTCGTTGGAACCCGGGTTACCGAACACCGTGGTCAGGCCGTGTTGCCGGAGGATGTCGTAGGAAGCGCTATGGACGGTTTTCATAGGGACCTTTGCCGCTGCTTTTTTAGAATTTGAGTTACTCTTGCAGCCGCGATGAAATTGATCAAATCGATACTATTTCTATTAAAAATAAGATCCATCTATATCCATGAGGCAGCATGAGCCACATCGATCTGAACCTGATCCGCACCTTCGTCACCCTCTACGAAGCCCGCAGCGTGACCCTGGCCGCCGAGCGCCTGTTCGTCACCCAGCCCTCGGTCAGCTACGCCCTGGCGCGGCTGCGGGACCTGTTCGACGACGGCCTGTTCAGCCGCAGCCGCGACGGCATCCAGCCCAGCCAACTGGCCGATGAGCTGTACCCGCCCCTGCGCGAATCCCTGACGCGGATCGAAAACACCGTGCACAGCACCCGGCACTTCGACCCGGCGACCACCGAGCGACGCTTTCGCATCGCCCTCTCCGACCTCGGCGAAATGGGCTTTCTGCCGCTGATCCTGGCGCGCCTGAACCAGCAGGCCCCGGAGGCCGAAGTCGAGGTCCTGCCGCTGCAGGTGGACCAGGCCGGGGAATGGCTCGGCAGTGCCAAGGTCGACGCGCTGATCTGCCGCAAGCCCCTGACCGGCACCCGCAGCCAGGTACTGATCCGCGAGCGCTACGTGTGCCTGCTCAGCGACCGCCACCCGCGCATCGGCGAACACCTGAGCCTGGAACAGTTCCTCGCCGAACGGCACATCGCCGTGACCCGCACCACCGGCCACGGCAGCGTCGAGGACGTGCTCAAACAGATGAACGCCACGCGCCGCATCAGCCTGCAGGTGCCGCACTTCTCGGTGCTGCCCAAGGTCCTGCCCGGCACCGACCTGCTGGCGGTGCTGCCGGCGCAGATCGCCCGCCTGTTCACCCTCGAAGGCGGCCTGCGGCAACTGGAGCTGCCGTTCCCGGTGGGGGAGTTCGACGTGTCCCTGCACTGGCACCCCAACAGCGACAGCTCCGCCGCCCTGACCTGGTTCCGCCAGACCGTGGCCGCGGCGATCATCGACGGCCAGGCGTGAAGCAGCGCCCGCGGGCGCATCCGGTTGCGCAGGCTAGGCCAGGGCCGCTTGCGCCTGCGGCGGCGCCGGGCGCAGCAGCAACAGGCAAGCCGCCGCCAGCACGAAGACCACGGCAAACACCCCGTACAGGTGCAGCGGCTGCCAGCCGGCATCCAGCAGCACCCCGGCCACCGTCGGCGAGACAATCGCGCCGATGCGCCCGATGCCGATCCCCCAGCCCACTCCGGTAGCCCGCACCGAAGCGTCGTAGACCACCGGCGACAAGGCATACAGCCCGGCCACGCAGCCGTTGGCGAACAGCCCGATCAGCAACCCCAGGCCCAGGGCCGCGGCAATCGACGAGGCGCTGCCGACAAACAGCACCAGGAGTCCGGCGGTCACCAGCATGAACAGCGACAGCACCCGGGTCAGCGGCCAGCGCGAAGACAAGCCGCCGATCAGCGCCGCGCCGAAGATCCCGCCGACACTCAGCAGCACCCCGCCGGTGATCCCCTGCTGCGCCGAAAGCCCGGCGGCCACCAGCAGTTTCGGGGTCCAGCTCATGACGAAGTAGAAGCCGAACATCACCAGGAAAAACAACAGCCAGATCAGCAGCGTGGTGCGCCGCATCGGCCCGGCGAACAGCTGGCCGAAGCCGCTGCCGGCGCCCTCCTCGCGCAGCGCCGCCGCGGGCAGCCGCGCCAGCGTCGGGTGCCCCAGGCGCTGGGCCAGGCGATTGACCCGCGGCAACGCATCGGCCGGGCGCCGGGCCAGGAGAAAGTCCAGGGATTCAGGGAGCCAGAGCAGCACCAGGGGGATCACCAGTAAGGTGACGACGCCGCCAAACACAAACACCGAGCGCCAGCCCCAGTGGCTCAGCAGCCACACCGCCAGCAAGCCGCCCAGGGTCGCCCCCAGGGCATAGCCGGTGGATTGCAGGCTCACCGCCAGCCCCCGCCAGCGGCGGCTGGCGTATTCGGCGGCGATCACGTTGCTGCTGGCCAGGATGCCGCCGATGCCCAAGCCGGTCAGGCCGCGCAACAACGCCAGTTGCAACGGACTCTGGCTGGTGGCCGAAAGCAGCATGCCGATACCGGACAGCAACAGGCACCCCAGAATCAGCGGCCGGCGCCCGAAGCGATCGGCCCAGGGCGCGATAAACAGCGAACCGCCGGCCATGCCGAACAACCCGGCACTGAGCAGCAGGCCGATCTGCGCGCCGTTGAGTTGCCACTCGGCGGACACCGAGGCGGCGGTGAAGGCCATCACCAGCACATCGAAGCCGTCGATCATGTTGAGGACGATGCAGATACCGATCGCCAGGCACTGGAACGCACCCATCGGCCCCTGATCGAGCCGTTGCTTGAGATCACCGTTCATGGCCGCACCTGCCGTTCGGCCACGAGCCGAAGCGCAACACCCAGCGAACCTGTGCACACAGACAGCCAGCGCGCGCCAGCCAGGTGGCTGCACGCCGTCGAAAAGACATTCATGACGAAACCCTTTTTGTTGTTTTTATTGCGGACGGTCAGGAGGGCTCCTGCCATCGCCAGGTCGCCAATAAAGCGCTTAATGGATCCATTGGCAAGGGATAAGCGGGCTGAAAAGGCTGCTCAAAAACCCCTTGGCCAGCCATGGGCGGGGTCAATTTCCATAAGGATCAAACGCTTAGGTGCCCGACACGGCGCCGGGATTAGCGGGCGATTATCGGCCAACCAAGCATGTGGCGAGTGGGCTTGCTCCCGTTCGATGGCACAGCCATCGCACAGCCTGCGGGTGCGGTAGGCCTGGAAACGCTCGCCGGCCAGCGCTGGGGGCGCTGCGCACCCCAGCGGGAGCAAGCTCCCTCGCCACAAGGTTTGCCCCCTTGATTGGATCCAATAACCTGCATCACCTCAGATAAACGCCAACCCTGCCCGGGCGTTGCGTACCGCCGTCATCCGCTGTTCGACCTGGGGCAACAGGTAGCTGAAAAAGAACCCCGCCGTCTCCAGCTTGGCCCCACGCAGCGGGTCGCCCTCGGGCAGCCTGCGCGACACCCGTGCCGCCCGGGTCCAGGCCAGTGCCAGCAGGCTCAGGCCACACAACGCCAGAAAATCCCCGGCCGCGCGATACGGGTACTCGGCATCCTCCAGCGCCCACTGCTGCACCTGGGCCACCAGTGCCTGCAACGCCTCGGCCAGATCCGCCAACGACCGGGCGAACCCCGCGCACTCGGGCACCTGGGCGCTGTGCCCGGCCTCATCGCGCAATTGCTCAAGCAACAGCGCGAAGCCCTGCCCACCATCCCCCAGCACCTTGCGCAACAGCAGGTCGTTGGCCTGAATCTCGTTGCTGCCTTCGTAGATCATGGCGATGCGACTGTCGCGCAGGGTCTGCTCGATGGCGAACTCGGCGACGTAGCCGTAGCCGCCGAAGACCTGCAAGGCGTTGCTGGCCTGACGAAAGCCCTGCTCGGTAAAGAACGCCTTGATGATCGGCGTCAGCAGTTGCGCCAGCTGATCGGCCTGGCGCCGGACCTGGGGTTCAGGGTGATGCTCGGCCTGATCCAGCAAGTGCGCGGCCCAGTAGCCGATGGCCCGCAGGCCTTCGCTGGTGGCGCGCAATTCCAGCAGCACGCGGCGCATGGCCGGGTGGTAGCGAATCGGGTCGGCGGCCTGGGCAGCAACCCCGGCGGGACGCAAGGGCGCACGCATCTGCTGGCGTTCGCCGGCGTAGTCACGGGCGTTCTGCCACGCCGCTTCGACATGCCCCAGGCCTTGCAGGCCCACGTGCAGGCGCGCCGAATTCATCATCACGAACATCGCCGCCAGGCCGCGATGGGCCTCGCCCACCAGCCAGCCCTGGGCCGCCTCGAACACCAGGGAACAGGTGGCGCTGCCCTTGATCCCCATCTTGTGTTCGATGCCGTCGCAGCGCACGCCGTTACCCTGGCCCCGCTCCAGGCGCTTGGGCACCAGGAACAGCGAGATCCCGCGGCTGCCCTCCGGCGCGCCCGGCAGCCGGGCCAGCACCAGGTGCAGGATGTTGTCGGTGAGGTCATGCTCGCCGCCGGAAATGAACAGCTTGCTGCCGCTGAGGCGATAGCTGCCGTCGGCCTGGGGCTCGGCGCGACAGCGCAACAGGCCGACATCACTGCCGGCCTGGGGCTCGGTCAGGCACATGGTGGGCAGGCTCGCGCCGCTGATGATCCCCGGCAGGTAGCGCTCCTGGAGCCAGGGCGCGCCGTGGGTCTTGAGGCACAGGTAGGCGCCGTGGGCGATGCCGGTGTACATGGCCCAGGCGTGGTTGCTGGCGTAGAGCATCTCTTGCAGCGCCGCGTCCAGCAGCTGCGGCAGGCCCTGGCCACCCAGGGCTTCGGCGCAAGCCAGGGCCGGCCAGCCGCCCTCGACATAGGCCCGGTAGGCCTCGGCAAACCCCTGCGGGGTGCTGACCTGCCCGTCCGCCCACCGGCAGCCCTGGCGATCGCCGCTGGCGTTCAGCGGCGCCAGCACGTCCTGGCTGAAACGCCCGGCCTGCTCCAGCACCTGCAGCGCCAGGGGCAGGTCCAGCGCCTCGAACGCCGGGCTCCGACGCCACGCCTCGGGGGCCTCCAGCCAGTGCTCAAGGACAAATTGCATATCGCGCAGCGGCGCCTGGTAGCTCCACATGGGGACACCTCATCGAGTAGAAATAGAATGACCCGCCAGGGGCGGCGGGCCGGTCGGGCTCAGCCGCGCCAGGCCGGGTTTTCGATCAGCAGCGCCATGCCCTGGCCGCCTCCCACGCAGGCGGCGGCGATTCCGTAGCGCAGGTTGTGCTCGCGCAGTTGCCGGGCCAGGGTCAGCACCAGGCGCAGGCCGCTGGCGGCCAGGGGATGACCCAGGGCCAGGGAGCCGCCCCGGGTATTCAGGCGGTCACTGTCCAGCTCCAGCTCCCGGGACACGGCCAGTACCTGGGCCGCCTGAGCCTCGTTGATTTCAAGGCGACCGATCTGCTCCAGGCCCAGGCCGCTGCGCTGCAGGAGCAGGCGGATCGCCGGGGCCGGACCGATGCCCATGCACTCCGGCGCCACCCCGACCACCGCACTGCCCAGCAACAGCGCCAGGGGCGTAGCACTGCAGGCCGACGCCCGCCCGACCAGGGCCGCCGCCGCGCCATCGACCACCGCGCAACTGTTGCCGGCGGTCTGCACCCCGCCCTCGTGGATCGTCCGCAAGCGCGCCAGGGCAGACAACTCACTGGGACGCGGATGACTGTCCCGGCTGACCGTCTCGACACCCCGTGGCAGGCGAATGCCGCGCGGTCGATAGCCGTCGAGCTCGAAGGTCTGCTGGCTTACGGCGACGATTTCCGGCGCGAACCAGCCCGCCTGCTGCGCCGCCAGGGCCCGCTGATGGCTGGCGCAGGCATAGCCGTCCACGGCTTCGCGGGTCAGGCCATAACGCCGCGCCAGATTGTCGGCGGTGGCAATCATGTCCAGCCCCGGCGCCCGGTCGTACAGCGCCTCCCATAAGAAGTCCTTGAACTGCACCGCCGCCCCCAGGCGAAAGCCGCCGCGATGGGTGTAGGCGGCAATCGGGTTGCGCGACATCGATTCACTGGCCACGCACAACGCCAGTTGCACCTCGCCCCGCAGCTGCTCGGCCGCCTGGCGCAACAGCTCGAAACCGGTAGCGCAGATGCGCTGCACCCCCAGGGCCGGCACCGCTTGCCCGACGCCGCTGTACAGGCCGATGTGCCGGGGCAGCAGGTAGGCGTCGAAACTGGCCTGGGCCATGGAGCCGGCCAGCACGCTGTCCACCGCCCGGGCATCGATGCCGGCGCGCTGCAGTACCTCGCGGCCGACCTTGATCCCCAGATCGATCGGCGAGATCTCCGCCAGGTCCCCGCCAAGGTCGACCCAGGGCGTGCGCAACGCCTCAAGGATCGCCACATCGGCAAACTCGCTGTACTGCCCGGCGCCGTTCATGGCTTGGGCTCGGCGCGCAGGATCGACGGTTCGCGGCCGCGATACAGGTCCTCGACCTGCTCGGCGCGCCACTGCAACACCGCGCGCTGGTTGATCGAGCCCTTGTCGGTGATTTCCCCGCGGTCGATGGACGCCGGCTCCACCTGCAGGGCGATCCACTCCAGGCGGCTGGCGTTGCCGCTGGCCTCGCGGTTCAGGCGCTGCAACCAGTCGCCGAACCACTGGCGCACCGGCGCGCTGGCCAGCACCTGGGCATCGCTGGCCTCGGCGCCCAGCGCCGCCAGCCGCCGGCATTCATACAGCCGCGGGAACACCAGGGCCCCCAGGCACTCGCGGTCCGGGGCGGCCACCACCAGGTCCTGGACATAGGGCGAGCCTTCGAGCACCGCGCGATTGCGCAGCGGGCCGACACTGACAAAGACCCCGGACGACAACTTGAAATCCTCGGCAATGCGCCCGTCGAACATCAGCCCCAACTGCGGGTCCTGGGGGTCGGCGAGCTTGAGTGCATCCCCCGAGCAATAGAAGCCCTGGGCGTCGAACACTTCGGCGGTCTGCTGCGCCGCGCGCCAGTAGCCGGGCATGATGTGCGGCCCGCGAAAGCGCCCCTCGAGCTTGCCGTCCACCGGCACCAGGCGCACTTCGCACCCCGGTGCCGGCAGGCCGATGTAGCCGGCCATCGACAGCGGCCCGGTGGTGAAGGTGCAGGACGGCGCGGCCTCGGTCATGCCGAGCCCGGCCATCATGCGGATGCGTTCGCCGCAATGCTGCTCGGCGACCCGGTCGAGACGGTCCCAGACACTTTGCGACAGCCCGGCGGCAGCGAAGAAGAACAGGCTCATGCGCTTGAAAAAACACTCGCGCAGCTCGGCGTCCTGCTCCAGGGCGTTGACCAGTTCCTCCCAGCCCTTGGGCACGGTCAGGTAGGCGGTGGGCGAGATCTCCTTGAGGTTGCGCAAGGTCTCGGCGAAGCCCTGGGCCGTGGGCTTGCCGTCGTCCAGATAAAAACTGCCGCCGTTGTAGAGCACGATGCCGACGTTATGGCTGCCACCGAAGGTGTGGTTCCAGGGCAGCCAGTCCACCAGCACCGGCGGCTCTTCGCCGAACACCGGGAAGGTCTGCAACAGCATCTGCTGGTTGGCGCAGAGCATGCGCTGGGTGGTGATCACTGCCTTGGGCAGCTTGGTCGAGCCCGAGGTGAAGAGAAACTTGGCGATGCTGTCCGGCCCGGTGGCGGCAAAGGCCGCATCGGCCTCGGCCCCACCGGGCTCGGCCAGCAGGCTGGCGAAGCTCGCCTGGCGTCGCCCCGGCACCTGGCCACGCACACAGATCAGCGGCGTCTCGGGGGGCAGCACCGCGTCGATGGCCCGCTGGTAGGCGCCAGCATCGCTGACAAACACCAGCCCCGGCTGCAACAGGTCGCAGACGTGGCGCAGCTTGGCAAAGTCCTGGGACAACAGCGAATAGGCCGGCGACACCGGGCAATAGGGAATCCCGGCGTACATCGCGCCCAGGGCCAGTTGCAGGTGTTCGATGTCATTGCCCGAAAGCAGCGCCAGCGGCTTGTCGGCGGACAACCCGTAGCCGAGCAGGCCCTGGGCGATGGCGCGCACGCTGTCGAGCATCTGCCCATAGCTGACCCGGCGCCAGTCGCCGCCGGCCTCGCGGGCGGCAATGAAGGTCTGCTCGGGGCGCACCCGGGCCCAGTGCAGCAGGCGATCGAGCAAGCGCTGCGGCAAGGGCGCCAGGGGTTCCAGGGAGCGCATGTGCAACACGCCCTGCTCTTCACTGACGGCAACCGCCGGCCGGCCGATGGACACCTGGCGGTAACGCGGCGGCTCGGCCGCGGGTGGGGATGGCGCTCTGAATTGGCAACTCACGTACATGTCCTCCATCAAGGCACGCCTGCGCCGCGCACGCAGGGCGACAGCTGGCAAGCGTGGCAGCCGGGGGCTGCGGCCTTGTTATTGTTATGCCCTGCCTGCACACGGGCCGCGTGCTCAAGAACCTGCTTGCGATCTGCTGCGCTTGGCTGACGCGGCGTTAAAAAGCGTTGTTCGCCAGATCGAAAGCCGGTTCAGAGGGCACCGCGCCCGTGGCGACGGATCAGATCGGGTAGTACCGCGGGCCGTTCTGCAAGGTGACCCAGCGCAATTGGGTGAAGTGTTCGATCGAGGCCTTGCCGCCAAAACTGCCGTAGCCGCTGGACTTGACGCCGCCAAACGGCATCTGCGCCTCGTCGTGCACGGTGGGCCCGTTGATGTGGCAGATGCCCGACTCGACCCGTTGCGCCAGGGCCAGGGCCCGCCCGGTGTCGCGGCTGAAAATCGCCGCCGACAGGCCGAACTCGGAGTCGTTGGCCAGACGCAGCAACTCTTCATCGCCGCTGCCGCGCAGCAGCACCGCCACCGGTCCGAAGGACTCCTCGCGGTACAGGCGCATCGATGCGGTGATGCCGTCGAGCAGGGTCGGCTGCAGAATGCTGCCGTCCAGTTGCCCGCCGACCACCAGCCGCGCGCCCTGCTCCAGGGCATCGTCGATCAGTGCCCGGATACGCGTGCCGGCGCTGGCATCCACCAGCGAACCGAGCACCGAATCTGCGGCTGCCGGGTCGCCGGCGCGCAGGCTCTCGACCTTGGCCGCCAGCTTGGCGACGAAGGCATCGGCCACCTTGGCATCGACGATCAGGCGCTCGGTGGACATGCAGATCTGCCCCTGGTTGAAGTAGGCGCCAAACGCCGCGGCCGCGACAGCTGCATCCAGGTCGGCATCGTCCAGCACCAGCAGCGGCGCCTTGCCGCCCAGCTCCAGCAAGGCCGGCTTGAGGTGGCGCGCCGCAAGCTCGCCGACAATCCGCCCGACATGGGTCGAACCGGTGAAGTTGACCCGGCGCACCGCCGGGTTGGCGATCAGCCGCTCGACAATCGCCGCGGCATCGGCCGGGGCATTGCTGATGACGTTGACCACGCCATCGCCCAGGCCGGCGTCCTGCAGCACCTGGCCGATCAGGCGATGCACCGCCGGGCTCAGTTCGGAAGCCTTGAGCACCACGCTGTTGCCACAGGCCAGGGGCATGGCGATGGCCCGGGTGGCGAGAATCACCGGGGCGTTCCACGGGGCGATGCCCAGCACCACGCCACAGGGTTGGCGCAGGGCCATGGCGAAACTGCCGGGGACATCCGAGGGAATGACTTCGCCGTTGATCTGGGTGGTCATCGACGCCGCTTCACGCAGCATGTTGGCCGCCAGGCGCACGTTGAAGGCGTACCAGTTGGCCATGGCCCCGGTCTCGCCGGCGGCGGCGATGAATTCCTCGCTGCGGGCCTGCAATTGCTCGGCGGCCCTGAGCAGGCGGCTGCGGCGTTCGTTGGGGGCCAGGGCCGCCCAGGCGGGGAATGCGGCCTGGGCCGCGGCCACGGCGGCGTCGGCATCGTCCAGGGTCGCGGCGGCCACGCGCGATACCACCGCGCCGGTCACCGGGTTGCGGCGTTCGAAGGTTCGACCGTCGCCGGCGGGGCGCGACTGGCCACCGATCAGCAGGGGCACGTCCAGCATGGTGATTCCTCTTGTTGTCTTTGTCGGGAATGCAGCGCAGCGGTGTAACAGTAAGGCCAGGGGCATGGCGAACGGCGGGATGGGCCCGCCGTTCGCCGGCCGGGCTCAGCGTTTATACGCCTGCAGGCCGGGCTTGATGCTCTTGTCGTCAAGAAACTGCTTCATGCCCTGCTCGCGGCCGCCTTCGGTGTCCAAAAGGCGCGACTGATCGAGCTTGGCGTACAGGTAGTCTTCGTTCTGCTCCCAGGTCAGCTCGCGGCAACGCTTGAAGCCGTGCTTGGCGGCACGCAGCACCACCGGGTTTTTCTCCAGCAGATTGCGCGCCAGTTCAATGGTGACTTCACGCAATTGCGCCAGGGGCACGCTTTCATTGACCAGGCCCATCTCGGCGGCTTTCTGCCCGCCAAAGGTCTTGCCGGTCATGATGTAGTACAGCGACTGGCGATGACCCACGGTGTCGGCCATGGCCTTGCTCACCAGGTTGCCCGGCGGGATGCCCCAGTTGATTTCCGAGAGGCCGAAGGTCGCCTCATCGGCGCAGATCGCCAGGTCGCAGGCCACCAGCGGGCTGAAGCCGCCACCGAAGCACCAGCCGTTGACCATGGCGATGGTCGGCTTGGCGTACATGCGCAACAGTTTCCACTGCCACTGGGAGGCTTCGCGACGGATTTTTTCCTGAAGGATCTCCGGGCCGGCATCCACCTCGCGAAAGTACTCCTTGAGGTCCATGCCGGCGGTCCAGGCTTCACCGGCGCCAGTCAGCACCAGCACGCCGGCGGCCGGGTCCTGCTCCAGGGTTTCCAGCACGTCGATCATTTCCCGGTTCAGGGTCGGGCTCATGGCGTTGCGTTTTTCCGGGCGATTGAGGATGACCCAGGCAATGCCCTCTTCGATTTCGACCTTGACCGTTGTCCAGCGACCTTCGTAGTTGCTCATGGCGATGCTCTCTTGTTCTGGCTTGAAGATGGGTCGAAATTAAACCGCAAAAATAGTTATGTCAATTAACTATTAATTTGATTAACCATTTTTCTTCACCGCGGAAAAATCCTTCTGCAACGCCTGCCAACACAGGCAAACGTAGCTATCAGCGGCCGACCCCGGCAAACTGGATAGCCTTGTTAACCGACCCAGGATGTTTTTGTCATGGCCAAGCCCGCTCCCCTCGCCGACCCGCGCGAGGCCCCACCCGCCAACGCCGAGGTCCAGGCGCCGCTGGATTCGGCCCTGGACGAACTGATTGGCTACGCCATGCGTCGCGCCCAGCTCAAGCTGTTCCAGAACCTGATCGGCCGGCTCTCGGTCCACGACCTGCGGCCCGCGCAGTTCTCGGCCCTGGCGATCATCGACAGCAACCCGGGGCTGATGCAGGCCGACCTGGCTCGCGCCCTGGCCATCGAGCCGCCGCAAGTGGTGCCCCTGCTCAACAAACTGGAAAGCCGCGCGCTGGCGGTACGGGTGCGCTGCAAGCCGGACAAGCGCTCCTACGGGATCTTCCTCAGCAAGACCGGCGAAACCCTGCTCAAGGAGCTCAAGCAGATCGCCGCGCAAAGCGACGTCGACGCCACCTCGGCCTTGAGTGGCGAGGAGCGCGAAGAACTGCTGCGCCTGCTGAAGAAGGTTTACCAGGACCAAAGCCAAGGTGCCGGCACAGGGTCGGCACGCTGAGGCGGCAAGGTGCTTGCGGGCCTACCAGATCGGCAAGGTGTAGAGCACCAGGAAGCGGGTCTGGTTTTCATCGCGGAACGCCGCGCCCGCCGGGAAATCATTGCGATAGATCGACTTGCGCGCCACCAGCCCGAGGTTCTTCAACGGACCGCTCTGCAGCACGTACCCCAACTCCATCTGAAACTCGCGCTCCTTGCGGTCGCTGGCATTGAAGGCCGCCAGCTCGATATGGTCGCCGCGCACGTAACGCAGCCGACTCTTGAGCCCGGGCAGGCCGGAGGCGGCAAAGTCATAGTCGTAGATGGCTTGCCAAGTGCGCTCCTTGGCGTTGAGAAAGTCCGAACTCATGGTCAGCTCGCTCATGCCCATCAACTCGGTGCCGGAGATGTAGGGCGTGGCCGTGTCGCCGCTGGAATGCATGTAGCCCAGGCTCACCCGGTGCCCGCCGAACGTGTAGCCGAACAGCGCCGAGAGGTTGCGGTTGTCGACCCGACCGGCCTTGGCGCTGCCGTCTTCCCGGCTGAAAAAACTGCGCAGGTCGCTGCTCAGCACGCCATCGCCCAGGGGCAGGTTGTGCAGCAGGGCCAGGGTGTCCTGCTGGTAGAGGTCGGCCACCTGGGCGTGATAGGCGCGCAGGCCGAGGTCCTTGTTGACCTGGTAGTCGCCCCCCAGGTACGCCAGGTGCGAGGTGCTGGCCGTGGCATTGAAACGCCGGTTGGGCGAGGCAATGGTCATGGCCTGGTAGTCGGTGGAGTCGCGCTTGTTGATGCGGTCGATGTAGCCGGTGTTGAGGGTCAGGCCGTCGATGTCCCTGGAGCTCAGGGTGGTGCCGCGAAAGGTCTGCGGCAGCAGGCGCGACGGGCTGGCAAAGGCAAACGGCAGGAAGATCGAGACATCGCCGGTCTTCACCGTGGTCTGGGCAAAGCGCAGTTTGGCGGCGGGCGCCAGCCGCGAGTATTCATCCGCGGCGCGCTTGTCGCTGGCCGACACCGGCAGCAGTTCGGTGCCGCTGCGGTCCGGCGAGGAGTCGAGCTTGACCCCCAGCAGCCCGCGCACATCCAGGCCGAAACCGACGCTGCCCTCGGTGAACCCCGACTCCATGTTCATGATGAAACCCTGGGCCCATTCCCGGGCGGCGGTCTTCGCCCCATCGTCCTTGTAGTCGCGATCCAGGTAGTAATTGCGCAAGGTCAGGGTGCCGTGGCTGTCGTCGATAAAACCCGCCGCCCGGACTGGGCCGGGCAACAGGCTCAAGCCCAGCAAGGCCAGAGCCAGCCGCGTGGGGAGACTGGGCACACAGGAAGCTGACGCCGCAACGGCGTTGGTGGGGAGATTTGGCATGTCCGATGTCCATTTTTTGTTGTTGTTTTAGGGGGCGAACGAGGGCCTGGCAGCCGACGTCGCGGACAGAGAATGGAAACAGCCCAAGCCTGACGTCAACCACAAATGACCGATAATCGAACATTAATAATATTATCTATTTTTACAGGTAATCCTTATTGATAGTTTATCTATCTGATTTAAATGGCTTTATTTGCATTTATTAGCCGAAATCAAGGCGCTGTTCATTTTTTAGTTATCTTTGTTATCTTAATTGCCAGCCACCAGCGCCGGCGCATTCAGGCCCGGCGTCCGACTGGCCACCACAACAAAAACAACAATGAGGTTTGCCCATGGACAGTCCATCGCGTCGTTCGACGCTGACCATCGCTTTGTGCTTTATCGTTGCGCTGATCGAGGGGTTCGATCTGCAGGCGGCCGGCACCGCCGCCGCCGGATTGCGCCAGAGCTTCGCCCTGGATCCGAAGATGATGGGCTGGGTGTTCAGCGCCGGGATCATCGGCCTGCTGCCCGGGGCGTTCTTCGGCGGCTGGGTCGCCGACCGTATCGGGCGCAAGAAGATCCTGGTCGGCGCGGTGCTGCTGTTCGGCCTGTTCTCGCTGTGCACGGCCTACGTCGAGAGCTATTCGAGCCTGCTGCTGGTGCGCTTCATGACCGGCCTCGGCCTCGGCGCGGCGCTGCCCAACCTGATCGCCCTGTGCGCCGAAGCGGTCAGCGAACGCCGCCGGGGCACGGCCATCAGCGTCATGTACTGCGGCGTGCCCCTGGGTGGCGCGCTGGCGGCGGTGGTGGCGATGTTCTCCAGCGAACATTGGCAGACCACCTTCATCATCGGCGGCCTGGCGCCGCTGCTGGTGGTGCCGCTGATGGCCGGGTTGCTGCCCGAATCCAGTGCCTTTCGCCAACACACCGCCAGTGCCGGCACCCAGCGCGCCTCCACCGCCCAGGCGCTGTTCGGCGCAGGTCGCGCGCGCACCACGCTGGCCCTGTGGCTCAGCTACTTCTTCACCCTGACCGTGATGTACATGCTGCTCAACTGGCTGCCCTCGCTGCTGCTCGAACAGGGCTTCAGCAAACCCCAGGCGGGCCTGGTGCAGATGCTGTTCAACATCGGCGGCGCCCTCGGCTCGCTGCTCGGCGGCCTGCTGCTGGACCGCTGCAACGGGCTCAAGGTGGTGCTGTTCGTGTACGCCGGGTTGCTGGCGGCGCTGGCCGGGGTCGGGCTGTCGCAGGGCATTGCGCCCATGGCCCTGGCCGGATTTGCCGCGGGGCTGTTCGTGATGGCCGCACAATTGGTGCTCTACGCGCTGGCACCGCCCTCCTACCCGACCGCGGTGCGTGCCACCGGCGTGGGCGCTGCCGTGGCCATCGGCCGCCTGGGCTCGGTGGCCGGGCCCCTGGCCGCCGGGCAGATCCTCGCAGCCGGCGCCGGCACCGCCGGGGTTTTGCTGGCCACCTCGCCAGGGCTGGTCATCGCTGCGCTGTCGATCCTCACGGTCATCGCCCGGGCCAACGCCACGCCCGAGCTCAAGCCTGCGCATTGAACCTTGCACAGGGCGGTTACCGGGCTCCCGGTAACCGCGCCAACAAGCTTGGCCCGCGACTGCGCACTGTTCGAGGACGGCCCTAGAACCCCACCGTCGCCGACACCAGCCAGGTGCGCGGCGTCGACAAGGTCAACCCCGCCGCGCTGTCGGACGAGCTTGCGGCCGAGGCCCAGTAGGCGGTGTTGAGCACGTTCTCGACACTGGCGCGCAGGGTGATCGGTTTCTTGCCCAGCTCGAAGGCATAGCGCGCCCCCAGGTCATAGCGCTCCCAGCCGGGGATTTTCTGCTGGTTGGCCGGGTCCAGGTATTGCGAGCTGGAGTGAATCGCCCGCGCGGTCAGGGTCAGGCCGCGCAGGCTGTCGATGTCCCATTCGGCGCCAAGGTTGGCATTGACCACCGGCGAGCCGGTGCCGCGATTGCCGTCATACAGGCCCTGGCCGGTTTCGGTCTGCACGCTGTCGAGCAGCATCAGCCCGCCCAGCAGGCGCACGCCGTCATGGGGCTCGCCGAAGACATTCAACTCCAGGCCCTGGTTGCGCAACTGACCATCGGGCTTGTAGTTGTTGTTCTCGTCGTAGACATAGGACGGCTGCTGGATGCGAAACAGGCTGGCGCTCATGCCGAAACGGCCCAGGTCGTACTTGGCGCCGACCTCCACCTGTTTGCTGCGATACGGGGCGAACACTTGGTTGGCATTGGTGGCGGTGGTCGGGGCGGTTGCGCCCTGGCTCAGGCCTTCCATGTAGTTGCTGTACAGCGACAGCTGATCGGTGACCTTGACCACCAGGCCCAGGGCCGGGGACAGGGCCTTCTCGTCATTCACCGGTTCTTCGCGCACGCCATCGCTCCAGGTGCTGACCTGGACCCGCTGCAAGCGTGCGCCCAGGGTCAGCAGCACCCGGTCCTCGGCAAGGCTCAAGGTGTCGGCCAGGGCCAGGCTGGTGAAGCGGTTTTCCGTGTGGGTGCTGGTGTCGAGGCGATTGGGACGCCCGGGCAACGGCAGCTCCACCGGTCGGTAGAGGTTGCTGACACCGCGCAGGTAGCGCTCGCCGGCGTTGTCGAAATCCATGTTGAAGCGGTTCAGGCTCAGGTTCACGCTGTGCCCGACCGGCCCGGTCTGAAACCCGCTGCGCAGGCCGATGACGGCGGTCTTGACGTCCTCGTCGCGACGGAAGGTGCGCGGGGTCACGGTGAAGTCGCCGGCGCTGTTGGTCACCTGCACCGCATGGCGCAGAAAGTCGTAGTTGCCTTTGCGCGCCCCCAGGGCGGCGTACACCATCAATGAATCGCTGAGGTCATACTCGCCGCGCAGCGCGCCGAAGCTGTCCTTGGAATGGGCATAGGTCCAGGACTGGGCGATGTTGTGGCGGATGTCTTCGGCCTTGGGCATTTTCGCCGTGGCCGCCACTTCGACCCGCTCGATCGGCGCGTCGGCGTGACGTTCCTGGTGCCCCAGGTCCAGGGACAGGCGCAGCCGCTCATCGCGCAGGTCGAGGCCGATGACTCCGGTTTCGCGCTGGAGCTGCTGGTGGTCCCACTCGGTGTCGCCGGACTGGCGCACACCATTGAAACGCAGGCCGAAGCGGTTGCCCTCGCCAAAGCGCCGGCCGATGTCCACCGCGCCACCGGTCTGCCCGGCGGACGCATAGAGCGCGGTGAACTCGGTCAGGGGGCTGTCCGCGGCACGCTTGGGCTCGATGTTGATGCCGCCGCCGACGCTGCCCCGGGGCGCAATCCCGCCCAGCAGCATGCCCGGCCCCTTGAGCACATCCAGGCGCCCGACCATTTCCATGTCGATGGCGTAGGTCGGCAGGATCCCGTACAGGCCGCCGTAGGACACGTCACTGTTGAACAGGCTGAAGCCGCGCACCGAGAACTGCTCGAAACGCCCGCTGGCCGGGTTGGTGGTGCGAACCGAAGGGTCGCTGGCCACGGCGTCGCCCAGGGTTCGCGCCTGCTGGTTCTTCAGCGCCTCGGCGGTGTAGGACGTGAGGTTGAACGGGGTGTCCATGAAATCGCGGTCGCCGAGCAGGCCCTGGCCGCCCTTGCGATCCACCTGGCCCCCGGCATAGGGCTCGCCGCTGACAGGGAGATCGCTGCCGAGAATCGAGGTGGCGGGCAGCGCCAGGCCGCCGGCCTCGGGGACCGGCGCTAGGGTGTAGGCCTGTTCACCCACCGCGTGCAACTGCAGGCCCGAACCCTGCAGCAGCCGGGCAAAGCCCTCCTGCACCGCGAACTCACCGGAAAGCCCGGGGCTGCTGCGCCCTTCGACCAGCCGCGGGTCCACCGCCAGATCGACTCCGGACAGCCCGGCAAAGCGGGTCAGGACAGCGCCCAGGCTGCCGGCCGGCACCTGGTAGCTGCGGCGGCCACCCTCCTCGGCCCAGCTCAAGGGAACCAGCAACGGGCTGGCGCTCAGGCTCAGCAGCAGACTCAGACGCAACAAGGGACGCACAGCAGCAGGCATGACGCAGGGCATTTGAAGAGGCTCTCTTTTTCGTTCACTTACCTGCAATGACAGGCACCTGGAAAAAAGGGGACAGCCCTCAAGCGAGTTTTTTACGCGAACGCAGCGTGACCCAGAAACGCGTCCGCGCCTGCACCTCCAGCGGCAGGCTGGCGGCCAGCAAGGCCAGCACCCGGTCGGTGTCCTCGACACGGAAACTGCCGGTGACCCGCAGCGCCTCCAACTCCGGGTCCCAGCGCAACACGCCGCGGCGGTAACGACTCAACTCGCGCAAAAAATCCCCCAGCGGCTGGTCCTGGGCCAGCAACACCCCTTCGCGCCAACCGGGTATCGCGCTGTCGAAGACCTGCGGCAACCCGGCGCCGGAAGCCTGCAGACTGACCTGCTGCCCGCCGTGCAGGGTCAGGGCCGGCCCCTGCAAAGGCTGCACCTGGACCACGCCGCTGACCACCGAGACCCGACAGCCGAGGCGCTCCTGGCGCACGCAGACTTCGCTCTGGCTGACCCGCACCCGGCCGAAGTCGGTGTACAGGGTCAGGGCCGAATGGCCCGGCACCCTGAGCGCGATCTCGCCCTGCACCAGGGTCAGGCGGCGCGCCGCCAGGTCCAGGTCCAGCGCCGTGGCGGTATTGAGCTGCAGGAAACTGCCGTCGGCCAGGGACAGCTGCCTGCGCTCGCCGGTGGCGGTGTGCAGGTCGGCGCGCCATGCCTCCAGGGGCAATTGCCGGCTCAGCCACCAGGCGCTCGGCACCAGCAGCGCCACCCCCAGGCCACGCTTGAGCAGGGCCCGACGTCCCACTTGTGGGCGGTCGAGGCTGGCCAGGGCCAGGGCCGGGGGCAGCTCGGCGAAACGTTGGCGCAACAGTTGGGCTTTCTGCCAGGCCTGTTCGTGGCTGGCGCAGCGCTCGCGCCATTGTTGCAGGCCCTGCTGGTCGCTCTCGCTGGCGCTGCCGGACTCCAGCAAGGCCAGCCAGCGCGCCGCGGCGCGGGCGACCTGACGCGGATCGCTGCCGGTGGACGAGGTCACAGCTCCACCAGCAGGCAGTGTTCGTAGGCTTGGGCCATGTAGCGCTTGACCGTGCGCTCGCTCACCCGCAGGCGCTCGGCAATCTCGCGGTAACCCAGGCCTTCCAGCTGGCTCCAGAGAAACGCCCGGCGCACCGGATGGGGCAGGCCATCGAGCAGCTCGTCCAGCGCCTGCAGCGCTTGCAGGACAATCCAGCGCTGTTCGGGCGAAGGTACGCAGGCCTCGGGCAGGGTCGCCAGGGCGTTGAGGTAGGCCTGTTCGAGGCTGCGCCGCTGATGGAAGTTGATCAGCAAGCGCTTGCCCACGGTCAGCAGGTAGGCCCGCGGCTCCTGCAACTGGGCCAGGGGTTGGGCGCTGCCGAGCACCCGCAGGAAGGTGTCCTGGCTCAGGTCGGCGGCATCCCAGGCGTTGCCCAGGCGTCGCCGCAGCCAGCTTTCAAGCCAACTGCGGTGCTCACGGTACAGGTTGTCGAAGGTGTGCTCCGTTGGCAGTACGGCGTCATTCATGGCAAGGGCACCCGGCGTGGCACGTTAAATCAAATGAGACTCATTCTATTTAATATCGCTCGCCGGCACACCTTCTTTCGTTGCCCTGGTCCTGGCGTGCCCTGCCCCGCTCATGCCCCATCGGCGCACTGGCCAGGTTCAGACCGGCGCCGCGCAGCCGCCTGGCGTCCCCACGCCACAGCCGGCTACCACAGCGCAATATGGGAGTCCGCCCGGGGCTCGGTGCCGCCACAGAACACGCCGCTGACCGGGTCGCGCAGGATGATCTGGCCGCGTCCGTAGTTGAGCGAGTCGTGGGCGATCTGCACCTGATGGCCGCGCCGGGCCAGGGCGTTGGCCAGATCGCCCGAGGCGCCCTGCTCGATGCCCACGCGCATGTCCCCCAGCCATTGCCAGCGCGGCGCATCCAGTGCGGCCTGCGGGTTGAGGCCGAAATCCACCAGGTTCATGACCATCTGCACATGGCCCTGGGGCTGCATGTAGCCACCCATCACGCCGAACGGCCCGAGGGGCACACCGGCCTGGCTGAGAAAGCCCGGGATGATGGTGTGGAAGGTCTTCTTGCCCGGCGCCAGGGCGTTGGCGTGCGCCGGGTCGAGGCTGAATTCCTGGCCGCGGTTCTGCAGGGCGATGCCGCTGTCCGGCAGCACCACCCCGGAGCCGAAGCCGTGATAGTTGCTCTGGATGAACGACACCATGTTGCCCTCGGCATCCGCCGTGGCCAGGTACACCGTACCGCTGGCATGGGGGTCGCCGGGTTTGGGCGGTTGCGCCTGTTCCGCGATCTGCCCCCGCCGCCGGGCGCTGTAGGCGTCGCTGAGCAGATCGGCCACCGCCACGCGCATGTGCGCCGGGTCGGTGATGTGGTGCAGGCCGTCGCTGTAGGCCAGCTTCATCGCCTCCAGCTGGCGGTGCCAGGTCTGCTGGCTGTCACGCTGGTCGAAGTCGAAGCCTTCGAGGATCTTCAGCGCCATCAGCGCCACCAGCCCCTGGCCGCTGGGAGGGATTTCCCAGACTTGATAGCCGCGGTAATCGACCTTGATCGGTTGCACCCACTGCGCCCTGTAGCCCTCAAGGTCACTGGCCCGCAGGTAGCCGCCGGTGGCCCGGGAATGGGCATCCAGGCGCTGGGCCAGTTCGCCGCGATAGAAGCTCTCGCACAGGCTGGCCGCCAGTTCCTGCAGGGTCCGCGCCTGGGCCGGGTTGCGAAACACCTCCCCGGCCCGGGGGGCGCGGCCGTCGATCAGGAAGGTGTCGAACCAGGGTTGCAGCAGCCGGTCGCGGTGGGGAGCGAACTCCTCCAGGGCGATCTGCCATTGCCGGGCGACCACCGGCGACAGGGGGAAACCGTCCCGGGCCAGTTCGATGGCCGGTTGCAGCAACTGGGCAAAGGGCAGCTTGCCGAAGCGCCGGGACAGCTCGGCCCAGGCCGAGGGGCAACCCGGCACGGTGACCGGGGTCCAGCCATACAGCGGCATCTGCGCGTGCCCGGCGGCCCGCACTGCCTCGATGCTCAGGGCGGCCGGGGCCTGGCCGTTGGCACTCAGGCCATGCAACTGGCCCTGGGTCCAGACCAGGGCAAAGGCGTCGCCCCCCAGGCCGCAGCCCGTGGGTTCGACCACCGTCAGCACTGCGGCGCTGGCAATCGCGGCGTCGATGGCATTGCCACCGCCACGCATGATCTCGATCCCGGCCTCGGCGGCCAGGGGCTGGGACGCGGCGACCATGCCGCGACGGGCATACACGCTCTGGCGTTGTGAGGCGTAGGGGTACTCATGGGCAGAAAAATTCAGCATGGCAAAGGCTCGTGCAAGGGTTGAGGCCGCAAAAAATCACAGCACACGGCTGAGAAAGGCTTGGGTCCGCGGGTGGCTGGGGCGGCTGAAGATCTGTTCCGGCGGCCCCTGCTCGATCAGTTCGCCCTGGTCGAGCACCACCACCCGGTCGGCCACCTCCCGGGCAAAGCCCATCTCGTGGGTGACCACCACCATGGTCATGCCCTCTTGTGCCAGCTGCTTCATCACCTGCAGCACCTCGCCCACGGTTTCCGGGTCCAGGGCGCTGGTGGGCTCGTCGAAGAGCATGGCCTGGGGTTTCATCGCCAGGGCCCGGGCGATGGCCACCCGTTGCTGCTGGCCGCCGGACAGCATCGACGGGTAGTGCCCGGCCTTGTCCGCCAGGCCGACCCGGGCGAGCAAGGCCTGGGCCTGCTCCACCGCTTCGGCCCGGGGCACGCCGAGGACCTGGATCGGCGCCTCGATGATGTTTTCCAGGGCCGTCATGTGGGGAAACAGGTTGAAGCGCTGGAACACCATGCCGATGTCCCGGCGCTGGCGGGCGATGTTGCGCTCGCTATCGCGCACCAGGCTGCCGTCGGCGCGCTCGCGATAGCCCATGGCCCGGCCGTTGACCCGGATCAGCCCGGACTGGATCTGCTCCAGCAGATTGATGCAGCGGATGAAGGTGGTCTTGCCCGAGCCCGAGGCGCCGATCAGCACCACCACTTCACCGCGGCGTACCGACAGGGAAATGCCCTTGAGGATCTGCAGGGCGCCGAACGACTTGTGCAGGTCCCGGGCCTCGATGATCAGGTCTTCACTCTGGTGTGCCATGTTCAACGTCCCCGCAGCAATTTGAAGGTGTGGCGCCCGAACATCCGGTGGCCGGCGGCCGGCGGCGCGGGTCGGTCACTCTGGCCGAAACGCTTTTCCAGCCAGCGCTGGAAGAAGCCCCACAGGGTGGTCAGCAGCAGGAAGTAGAGGGCCACCACCAGGTACAGCTCGAACACCCGGAAGGTCGCCGAAGTGACCATCTGCGTGCTCAGCAGCAGCTCCTGCACGCCGATCACGCTGACCAGGGTGGTGTTCTTGAGCATCACGTTGAACTCGTTGCCCAGGGGCGGAACGATCACCCGGAACGCCTGGGGCAGGACGATGCGCCGCATCAGCTTGGCGAAGGTCATGCCCAGGCAGCGCCCGGCCTCGTACTGGCCCTTGTCCACGGCGCCGATCCCGGCGCGGATGATCTCCGCCATGTAGGCGCCTTCGTTGAGGCCCAGGGCGATGATCGCCGCCTGGATGTTGCCCGGCACCACCAGGCCGAACAGTTGCAGGTCCTCGAAGCGAAAGATCCCGCCAGCCGCCAGGGCGGTGTAGAGAAAGACGATCTGCACCAGCAACGGCGTGCCGCGCATCAGCCACACGTAAAAACGTACCGGCAGGTACAGCAAGGGGTTGCGCGACAGGCGCAGCAGCGCCGCCGCCAGCCCCAGGACACAGCCCAGCGCCATGCCCAGGACACTGATCACGCACGTCAGCCAGAGCCCGGTGAGGTACACCCCGCTGGGTTGCAGCAGGTACTGCCAGAACACATCCCAATTGAAATTCATCGCGGCGCTGCCTCAGTTCAGGGTGTCGCTGCTGACCTGCCACTGGCTCAGCAACCGGGCATAGCTGCCGTCGCTGCGCATGTCGTTGATGATCTGCTGCACCGCAGCGCTCAACTGCGCATCGTCCTTGCGGATGCCCAGGCCGGTGAGGATCCGGCTGAAGGCCGGCACCCCTTCCTGAAACAGGTCCGGGGCCATGGCGGCGTAGTAGCCGGCGGTTTCCACGGTGGTGCCGTAGGCGTCCACCTGACGGATACGCAAGGCCTGGAAGGCATCGGTGTCGCTGTTGTAGACCACCAGTGTCATCGGTGCCTTGCCAGCCTGGGCGAGGCTGGCGTTGTGGGCGTCCAGCAGGGTCTTGATGGTCGAGCCGTTGAGCACCGCAACCTTGCGCCCGGACAAATCATCCAGGCTCTTGATCGCCTTGGGGTTGCCCTTGGGCACCACCACCGACTGGCTGGAATACATGTAGTTGACGATGTCGATCACTTCGCGCCGTTCGGGCTTGTCGAACAGTTGGTCGACGATCATGTCGCACTGCCGGGCCAGCAGCGCCGGGAGCAACCCGGAGAACGGAATCACTCGCCATTGCACCTCCTTGTTGCCCAGGCGGCGAGCGATTTCCAGGCCCAGGTCGACGCTCAGCCCGCGGGGCTTCTGGGCTTGGTCGAAAGACACCAGGGGCGGTGAATCCATCCCCGAGCAATAGGTGAGCTTGTCGACCTGTTGCAGGCGCTCCGGCACCTGGGGCGCGGCGGCGGCCCACTGTGCACAGAGTCCCAGGGATACGGCCACCAGCAAGGCGCGGCGTTTATGCATGACCAGACACTCCACTTCGTTGAACAACGGGGGCAGGATTCAAAGTCAACACAAGGGGCGGGCTCGGGCCCGCTTCTATTGTTCCGTTTGCAGAAACTGGATCAGCGCCGGCACCGTGCCCTCGATGTGCTCGCGCACCACCGCTTCGGCACGCTCGGCATCGCCGGCGCGAATCGCATCGAGGATCACCGCGTGCTCCTGGCGGGCGCTGAGGGGTTTTTCGCCGTGTTGCAGCCACAGGCGCATGGGCGCCTCCACCAGCGAATAGAGGGCCGAGATCTGCTTCATCAGCCGGGGCCGGCCGCTGAGGCTGCACAGGTATTCATGGAAGGCCCGATGGCGGCTGACCCACTCGGCGCTCTCGTCGCGGTAGTCGTCCATCTCGTCCAGCAGCCGTTCCAGGGCCGCCAGCTGGCGCTCGCCGATACGCCCCACCGCCACCCGCACCGCCAGGCCTTCGAGGGCGCTGCGCATCTCGAACACTTCGTGCAGCTCTTCGATGTCCAGGCCGCTGACCACCGCCCCGCGATTGGGCCGCAGGGTCACCAGGCCCTGGGCATCGAGGCGGCGAAAGGCTTCGCGCACCGGCATGCGGCTCATGCCGATCTCGCTGGCGATGTCCTCGGCGATCAGCCGGTCGCCCTTGCGGTAGCGGCCGCCGCAGATCGCCTCCAGGAGAAAGTTGTAGGCCTCCTCCTCGGCGGTCAGCGGCTGGCGGTCAACGTAGGCGGGAGCGAATTGCATAGAGGCACCTTTTGTATTTTTGTATCCAATTATCCATAGATACAAAAAAGCAGAATGCGTGCCAGCTTGGCGCAAGCGGACTCAAGTCATTGATTTGCCGAACCAGTGCTCGATGAGCAGGAAGGTGCCAGGAGCGCGGCCAAGGCCAGGCTGCTACGAAAACGCGCAGGCAGTGAGTCAAAGTGGGGCGTACAGGTTGCGCCTGGTAACAAGCGCCATCGGGGCTGCGGCAACCCCCGGAGCCACCCGGGCGTTGCCGCGATCAACGCCTCAGAACGTCAGGCAGATTTTCCCCAGGTGCGCGCCCGAGGCTTCATGGGCGAAGGCCTTGGCGATCTCTGCCAGGGGGAAGGTGCTGTCGATCACCGGCTTGATGCCGGTGGCTTCCAGGCCACGGACCATCTCGATCTGCTGCTGGCGGCTGCCGACGATCAGGCCCTGCAGGCGTTGTTGCTTGGCCATCAGTGCCGCCGTCGGCACCGGGCCGGCCCAGCCGGTGAGCACGCCGATCAGGGCGATATGCCCGCCGATGCGGCAGGCCGTGATCGACTGCGGCAAGGTGCCCGGGCCGCCGACTTCCACCACGTGATCGACGCCGCGCCCGCCGGTGAGCCTGAGCACTTCGTTGCCCCACTCAGGCTGGGTGCGGTAGTTGATGGTGTGGTCGGCCCCCAGTTCGCGGACCTTGGCCAGCTTGGCGTCCGAGGACGAGGTGGCAATCACCGTGGCGCCCATGGCCTTGGCCAGTTGCAAGGCGAAGATCGACACCCCGCCGGTGCCCAGCACCAGCACGGTGTCCCCGGCCTTGAGCGCGCCATCCACCACCAGCGCGCGCCAGGCGGTCAGGCCGGCGGTGGTCAGGGTCGCGGCTTCGGCGTGGCTGTAGCCTTGGGGCGCGTGGGTGAACCAGTGGCTGGGCTGGATCACCACTTCACGGGCGTAACCGTCGACGCCATCGCCCGGGGTGGTGCTGAAATCGGCAATCGCCGGGCCGCCATCGTGCCAATGGGGGAAGAAGCAGGACACCACCGCATCGCCGACCTTGAACTCGCTGACGCCCTCGCCCACCGCTTCCACCACCCCGGCACCGTCGGCCATGGGAATCCGCCCATCGGCAGTCGGCAGCGCGCCGGTGACCACGGCGTAATCGTGGAAATTCAGGGAACAGGCATGCAGGCGCACGCGGATCTGCCCGGCGCCGGGTTGCCCGGGATCGGCCAGCTCCACGGTTTTCAGGTTGTCCAGGGATGCCGGCAGGCTGAGCTTGATGGCTTGCATGGAATGGGTCTCCACAGATCGATAATTGTCCAGGGGGCTAACCCTACCACCAATACCGGCGATCTGTAGCCGCTGCCGCAGGCTGCGAACGGCTCCGCAGGAGACGCAGGTTTTCAGTGCCGCTAGGGGCTCGGCTCGGGACTGCCAAGCAAGGCCCTGCGGGCCTTTGCGCAGCTTCGCGGGCTCAGCAGCGGCGACAACGCTCAGCGGGTTTCAACGCTCCCCCACCCTGGCTCGCACAAAACACTGCTCGGTCATCGTTGCGCCCCACTGGTCGCCCACCTGCTCCTGCGCCAATACGAAGCCGTGTTGCTCATACAGCGTGCGCGCCGCGTCCAGGCCCTTGAAGGTCCACAAGCGGGTGGCGGCAAAGCCCCACTGGTCGCAGAACGCCAGGGCCTCGCCCAGCAGTCGCCGGCCCAGCCCTCGACCGCGGGCAGCATCGTCGAGGATGAAGCAACGCAGGATCGCCTCGCCGCCCTCGCCTTCCCCATCAATGGCGATGGACCCGACGATCCGCTCGCCCCGCAGCGCCACCCAGACCTGGTTGCGCGGGTTGTGCAAACGCCCCATCAGCTCGGCCATGTCCGCCGCCACCAGGCTTTCGAAGGGCTGACCGAAACCGGCCCGGGCGGCGTAGTAGCAGGCATGCATTTCGGCAATGCGGCCAATCACCCCCGGCCGGTAGCCAGCGGCGATGGACCAGCACTCGGGCGGCTCGGGCGCCTCGCCCAGGCGCACCGCACGCAATGCCCGGGCGTAGTCGGCGATGCCTGTCGAGGCGCAAAGCTGCTGGTCCGCGCTCAGGTGCGCCAGGGCCGCGGCCACCTGGGCCTGGGCAAAACGGTCGATGCCGGCCAGGGTCTGGCGTCCCTGGGCGGTGAGGTGCAGCCGCTTCGAGCGGGCATCCTGCGCATCGGCCTGTTCGCCGATCTCGCCCGCCTCCACCAGCTTGCGCACCAGCCGGCTGACGCTGGATTTCTCCAGGCCCAGCAGCGTCACTAGGTCACTGGCGGTCAAGGCATTGCCCTGGCCGATTTCCAGCAGCGCGTGCACCGCCGAGGGCGGGTAGTCGGTGGCGGCCAGGGTGCTGTGCATGAAGCCCAGCTCGCGAACCATCTGCCGGGAAGCCTGGCGCAATTGAGGGATGAAACCTGCGGATGGGCTCGACATAAGCGTGACCTCGTTCGTGGACTTTTTAGTTGTAGCTTACAACTATATAGCCGACAAGCCCGATGTGCTCGGGCCCTGGTCGGCAGCGATAAAAACTCGAGCAAGCACTAATGAGAAGCATTACCATAAACACCCTTTTCGCCCGCCTCGGTCCCGGAACCTCTATCGATGGTGCCCAATTCTTCGCTACAGCACGCCGTGGGCGAGCTCTACGTCCAGCATCACAACTGGGTGGTGCAGTTGCTGCGGCGCAAGCTCGGCAACCAGGACCAGGCCCTGGACCTGGCGCAGGACACCTTCCTGCGCATTCTGCGCAGCGAGCAACTGCCCCTGTTGCGTGAACCCCGGGCCTACCTCAATACCGTGGCCAGCCGCCTGTGCGGCCAGTATTTCCGCCGTCAGGCCCTGGAGCGCGCCTACCTGGAATCCCTGGCGCAGCTGGAGCCACAGCACCAGCCTTCGCCGGAAACCCGCCTGCTGGTGCTCGAAGCCCTGGACGCCGTGGGCCAGGTACTGGATGGCCTGGGCGCCCGGGTGCGCGAAGTGTTCTTGCTGTCCCAGCTCGAAGGCCTGACCTACCCGCAGATTGCCGAGCGCCTGCAGCTCTCGGTCAACGTGGTGCAGAAAGCCATGCTCAAGGCCTACCGCCATTGCTATGCGGCGGTGTACCCGGGATGAACGCCTTCCAGCCGGTGGACGATCAGGGCGCCTTGGAACAGCAGGTCCTGGACCAGGCCCTGGAGTGGCTGGTGTTGCTGCAATCGGGCATCAGCAACCCCGAGCAGCAGGCCGCCTGCCTGGCCTGGCGCCGGGCCGAGCGGCAACACGAACTGGCCTGGCAACGCCTGGTCGGCATCGGCCAGGACCTGCGTGACAGCACCCGCAGCCTGCCCGCGCCCCGTGCCCGGCAGCTGCTGCAGGCCCGCAGCCACCCCGGGCGGCGCACCCTGCTCAAGGGCATCGTCGGCCTCGGCGTGGTGGCCGCCAGCAGCTGGAGCGTGCGTGAACGGCTGCTGTTGCCGCAGCTGTTCAGCGACTACCACACCAGCACCGGCGAGCGCCGCCAACTGCAACTGGCCACGGGCGCCAGCCTGCAACTGGACACCCGCACCAGCCTCGATCAGCAGCACAGCCCCCTGGGCCTGCAACTGCGGCTCAACACTGGCCGCCTGCTGTTGACCCTGGGCAACGCCGCGCCGCTGCGGATCGTCACCGCCGATGCGTGGATACTGCTGGCGCCCCAGTCGCAACTGATCCTCAGCGTCGGCTGGCCGGGCAGCCACGGCACCCGGGCACAGGTGCTCGCCGGCAGCGGCTCGCTCAGTAACGCCCAGCACCCCGCGCTGAGCCTGGGCGCGGGCCAGCAAGTGGAAATCAACCAGCAGCGGATCGGCGCCCTGACCACAGTGCCCGCCACCGCCAGTGCCTGGACCCAGGGCCTGCTGATCGCCGAGCGCCAGCCCCTGGGCGAGGTGATCGCCGAGCTCGACCGCTATCGCCCGGGCCTCTTGCGCTGCGCCGCCGAGGTCGCCGGGTTGCGCGTCTCCGGCTCGTTCTCCCTGGACCAGCCGGACGCCAGCCTCGACCTGTTGGCCAAGACCCTGCCGATTCGCATCCGGCGGGTGATGGGTTACTGGGCCACCGTGGAGGCCAGCTGATTTTTTCGGTTTTTTTTCCGAAGCGGCGGCAGTTTTTTCAATCTCGTGCATCAAGACCAGGGAAGAAGCTGGAAAACAGCTCAGCGCCAACCCTTCTCAACCCACGGATTTCCCTTATGCACATTCGCCTTACGCCCCTTGCCGCGGCCTTGCGCCCGGTGTTCATCGGCCTGTCCATCGCCAGCACCAGCCTGCCGCTGATGGCCGCCGAAGCCGGCGCCGCCGTGACCGACCGCCAGCAGCGCGACTACGCCATCGCCCCGGGCAACCTGGACCAGGTGCTGGGCGCCTTCGGCCAGCAATCGGCAAGCATGATCGCCATCGATGCCAGCCTCAGCGCCGGCAAGCGCAGCACCGGCCTCAATGGCCGCTTCAGCGTGGACGAAGGCCTGCAGCGCCTGCTCAAACCCCTGGGCCTGCAAGCCGTGGCCGAGGGCGCGGGCTATCGGGTGGTCCAGGCCAGCGGCGGTGAACGGGTCGAGCTGGGGGCGACCACGGTCAGCGCCAACCAGTTGGGCAGCGTTACCGAAGGCACCGGTTCCTATACCCCAGGCACCATCGCCACCGCCACCCGGCTGGTGCTGACCCCGCGGCAAACCCCGCAGTCGATCTCGGTGGTGACCCGCCAGGTGATGGATGACTTTGGCCTCACGGCAATAGACGACGTGATGCGCCACACGCCGGGTATCACCGTATCCACCTACGACAGCGAACGCACCAACTACTATTCCCGCGGTTTCTCCATCGTCAATTTCCAGTACGACGGCATCCCGACCCTGCGTGACGCCCAGTACTCGGCCGGCCAGACCATGACCGACATGGCGCTGTACGACCGCGTCGAAGTGCTCAAGGGCGCGACCGGCCTGCTGACCGGCGCCGGCGGTCCTGGCGGCACCATCAACCTGATCCGCAAGAAGCCCACGTCCGAGTTCAAGAGCAGCATCGAGCTCGGCGCCGGCTCCTGGGACAACTATCGCACCCAGATTGATGTCAGCGGGCCGCTGACCGACTCCGGCAACGTCCGCGGCCGGGCGGTGGCCGCCTACCAAGACAAGAAATCGTTTCTTGATCACTACCAGCGCAAGACCAATGTCTACTACGGCATCCTTGAATTCGACCTGTCACCGGACACCCTGCTGACCCTGGGTGCCGACTATCAGGACAGCGACCCGAAGGGCTCGAGCTGGACCGGCACACGTACCGTCTATGACCCGGACGGCAATTATCTGAACCTGCCTCGCTCGTTCAACAATGGTCCGAAGTGGAGCAGTTGGGAACAATACACCCGTACCGTGTTCGCCACCCTGGAGCACAACTTCGACAATGGCTGGGTCGCCAAGGCCCAGTACAACCACCAGATCAACGGCTATGACGCGCCCCTGGGCTACGTCTCCCAGGACACCGCTACCACCAGTTCGATCTACGCTCGCAAATACACTGGCGAAACCACCAGTGACAGCCTCGACGTCTATGCATCCGGACCTTTCGAACTCTTCGGTCGAGAACACCAGCTGGTAGTGGGCCAGTCCCTGTCGATCTCGGAATGGAAGGGCAAGGACTATTCCGACGCCACCTATTTCGACAACGCCTATGACTTCTACAACTGGCACGGCGAAGCCATCGAGCCCCTGTGGAACCAGCCGACCAAGATCAACGATGAAACCACGCGCCAGACCGGCACCTACCTCACCGGCCGCTTCAGCCTGACGGACGACCTGTCGCTGCTGCTCGGCACCCGCGTCGCCAATTTCCAGGTCACCGGTACCAGCGACACCAAGGAGAGCGGCAAGGTAGTGCCCTATGCCGGCCTGGTCTACGACCTCCACGACAATGTCTCCGCCTACGCCAGCTACACCGAGATTTTCCAACCGCAAACCCAGTACCGTGACCGCACGCGCAAGATGCTCGAACCCAACGAAGGGAAAAACTACGAGGTCGGGCTCAAGGGCGAGTTCTTCGACGGTCGCCTGAACTCCAGCCTCGCCTACTTCGAGGTACACGAGGAAAACCGTCCAATCGCCGACACCATCTACAACTCCAATCCTGGGGTCGACTTCTCCTATATCGCCACCAAGACCAAGACCAAGGGCTACGAAGCGGAGATCTCCGGTGAGCTGCGTCCTGGCTGGCAATTGCAGGCCGGCTATACCCACAAGGTCAGCCGTGATGCCGACGGGGTGAAGGTGGCCACCTGGGAACCGCAAGATCAGCTCAGTTTCTATAGCAGCTACAAGCTCGGCGGCAGCCTCGACAAACTGACCCTGGGCGGTGGCGCCCGCTGGCAGGGTGAGGGCTGGCAAACGCTGTACAACCGTGGCAAGGACCGTTACGAAAAGTTCTCCCAGGACCCGTTCTGGCTAGTGGATCTGATGGCGCGCTACCAAGTCACCGACAACCTTTCGGCGACCCTGAACGTCAACAACCTGTTCGACAAGTCGTACTACACCAACATCGGTTTCTATGACTCGGCCTACTACGGTGACCCACGCAATGTGATGGTGACCACTCGCTGGGACTTCTAAGACCTAGTCCCCCAATCAGTGCACCCTGCCCAATCGGGCAGGGTCGGGCCGCTGACAATCACCTGGTATCGGGTAGCCCGATGCGGCGACCACGGCAGCAAAATCACTACAGCCATCCGCACACTTCTGTTAAAACTCCTGGCTGATCGTTCCGTGGTGAAGCCTTCCATGTCCCCAACCCTGTCCCAGCGCCTGCGCCGTCGCTGGCTTTCCCTGCTGTGCCTGGCCACCCTGATCGTCGGCCTGCCGGTGAGCTGCGCGGTGCTCGAACACCAGGAGCGCAAGTTGGTGTTTCGCATCGAGCCGGGCACCGCCGGCTGGTATCGCGGCCTGCCGAGCACGGTGCAGGAGCTGGAACTCAAGCCGAAAAGCTTCAAGGCCGGGCAGAACCTCCACGCCTGGTGGTGGCCGGCCACGCGCGCCGACGCCCCGGCGATCCTCTACCTGCACGGGGTGCGCTGGAACCTCACCGGCCAGCTGTTTCGCATCGAGCAACTGCACGCCCTGGGCTACTCGGTGCTGGCCATCGACTACCGCGGCTTCGGCCAGAGCCACGGCGACCTGCCCTCGGAAAGCAGCGTGTATGAAGACGCGCGCATCGCCTGGGAGCGGCTCAAGCTGCTGCAGCCCGACGCCCGCAAGCGCCTGATCTACGGCCACTCCCTGGGCGGCGCGGTGGCCATCGACCTGGCCGCCGAACTGGGGCGCACGGCCGCCGCCGAGAAAACCCCGATTGCCGCCCGCGGGCTGATCGTCGAGTCCACCTTCACCAACCTGGCCGATGCCGCCGCCGCGGTGACCAAGACCTCGCTGCCGGTGCGCTGGGTGCTGTCGCAGAAGTTCGACTCCGTCGACAAGATCCGCGACATCGGCATGCCACTGCTGGTGGTGCACGGCCTGAAAGACGACTACGTACCACCACGCTTGAGCAAGGAACTGTTCAAGGTTGCGCTGCAACCGAAAAAGCTGCTGCTGGTGCCCGGCGGCACCCACAACAACAGCATGCGCCTGGCGGGCAAGGACTACGGCCAGGCGATCAATGCCCTGCTGCGGGCCAGGCCGGCGTCCAGCGTCGCCGGCCCGACGGCCAGCGCCGCGCCCACTGGCTGAAGCTGCTGGCTAGGACGCGAGGCCGGGGCTTGGCTGGGGTCGCCAGGCAAGGCCCTGCGGGCCTTTGCGCAGCTTCGCGGGCTCAGCAGCGGCTACAGGAAACCCTCTGTGTAGCCGCTGCCGCAGGCTGCGCAAGGCACCGAAGGGGCCTCGACGCCCTCAGGATCGCTGCACACCTGCGGCTCGTTCGCAGCCTTCGGCAGCGGCTACAAGGCGCTCTGCCCGCCGCTCACGGCCACGCTCGGCAAGGCCGCTGGCGGACACAACGCGTCGCCAATGGTGCGCAACTTCAGGCAGGTTTCCTGGTACTCACTCGCGGGGTCCGACTCACCGACAATCCCGCAACCGGCAAACAGGTGCGCCTGGTTGCCGCGAATCAAGGCCGAGCGCAGGGCCACGGCAAACTCGCCATCGCCCTCGGCGTTGAGCCAGCCCACCGGGGCGGCGTACCAGCCACGGTCCAGTTGCTCATGCGCGCGGATATACCCCAGGGCCTTGGCCCGGGGCAGGCCGCCCACCGCCGGGGTCGGGTGCAGGGCGTCGACCAGTTGCAGCAGGTCCACCTGGGGCCGCAGCCGCCCCAGCACCGGGGTCAGCAGGTGCTGGACGTGGGCCAGGCGGTGCAGTTGCGGCTGCGCAGGAATCTCCAGCATGGCGCAATAGGGCTGCAGCGCTTCGCGCAGGGTCTGCACCACCAGGGCGTGCTCGTGGCGATCCTTGGCGCTGTCCATCAGGCCCTGGCCCAATTCGGCGTCCTGTTGCTCGTGCTGACCGCGGGCGCAGGTGCCGGCCAGGGCCACGGTGTTCAAGGTGCCCCGGGCCACGCGCACCAGACGTTCGGGCGTGGCGCCGAGGAAGCAACTGTCGCCGCGGCTGAAGGCAAACAGGAAGGCCTGGGGATAGGCCGCCCTGAGGTTCTCCAGCAAGGGGCCGCAGGGAATGCTGCGCGGGGCCCGCAGGCAGACTTCCCGGGCCAGCACCACTTTGCTCAGTTCACCGGCGTTGATCCGGCCGATGGCGCCGGCGACGGTGGCCTGCCACTGCTCGGCGCCCGGGGCGTCGTCGTCCTGCCGGGTGCCCACCGGCACCTGCAGTGACGGTGCATGGGCATAGCGGACCTGCAGCAGGTTCCATTCCGCCGCAAGGCCGGCAGCGCAATGGGCCACATCGGCGCCCGGCTCGATCCACAGGCTGAACAGCCAGTGCTGCTGTTCGCCTTCGCGCAACAACAGAATCCGTGGCAGCACCAGGGAGGTGGCGGCGAACGACTGCCACTGAGTACTGCGCGGCGCCTGGGGATCGAAGGCGAAGCCGCCACACAGATAAGCCTTGCGCGGGCCGACCTGATGAGCCTGCTCCAGCAGCTGGCGCCAGGCCTGGGTACTGGCGGCAAAGCGCTCGGCGGCCGGCGGGCTGATTTCCTCGGTGCAGCCGAACCCGGCCAGGGCCAGAGCACCCTGCTCGCTGGACCAGAACAGGCTCTGGCCGAACACCTGGCGGTTGGCGGCAAACAGCCGCAGTGGCTCCAGGCGCTCGGCGGCCAGGCTGAACACCACCAGTACCGCGCGACTCTTGCGCCGAGCCTGGGCCTCGCCTTCACGCAGGGCCTGGGTCAGTCCGGACAGGCACGACTCATTCATTGCCGACTCCTTGCTCAAGCCCGCGCTGAACGCGCCAGTGGCGCACTTGCTGGGCGATGTTCCAGTGGATGATCTGGGCAAACAGCGGCACCACGAACATCGGGTCCAGGCCCGCCTGCTCGGCCCATTGCTGACGCTGCGGGAGCATCGCCGCGACCCGCTCCGGCGCGGCGATGCTGTCCTGGGTCGGCTTGAATTGTGCGGCCGCCTTGACGTAGGCCAGGCGTTGGCCGAGGGCCTGGATGATCTGCTGGTCCAGGGTGTCGATCGCCCAGCGGATGTCTTCCAGGGCGCTGCATTGCTCGGGGGTTTTCATGTTGATGACTACCAAGGGAAAATTCACGGGGTCGAGGGCCAGCAGTGCCACGGCTGCTCGCCGTGGCCGGCCAGCAGCCGGGTCAGGTGCCGCAGCACTTCGGCCTGCTGCTCGCGCAGATAGAAGTGAGCACCGGGGAAACTCTGGAAGTCGGTGACCTGGGCGCTGACCTCGGCCCAGGCATAGGCTTCGTCCGCATCGACTTCAGGGTCCTGGCCCCCCAGGCACACGCTCAGGGGCAGGTCCAGGGCGCGGCCGATGTCGCCGCGATAGGACTCGATCAGCCGATAGTCGTTACGCAGTGCCGGCAGGTACAGGTCGCGCAGCGTCGGGTCGTCCAACAGGGACGGCGCGCCATCGGACAGGCGCCGTACATCCGCCAGCAACGCCTCGTCCGACCCCAGGTGCAGCTCGCTGTGGCGCTGGCGATGGGGCGCCGGGTGTGCTGACACAATCAGGCGCTGAGGGGCCGAGCCTTGCTGCTGCATGCGCCCCGCCACTTCATAGGCCAGGGCCGCGCCCATGCTGTGGCCGAACAGCACCAGCGGCCGGTCCACCAGGTCCGACAGGGCCCGAGTGATAGTGCCCGCCATCCACTCCAGGCTGCCGGGCCAGGTCTCGTTGAGGCGCTCTTCACGCCCCGGGTACTGCACGCTGATCAACTCGATATCGGCGGGCAACAACGCCCGCCAGTCATTGAAAAAACTCGCGCTGCCCCCAGCATGGGGCAGGCACACCAGCCGGCAGCGCGGCGGTTGCGGCTGCGGGTAACGGCGCAGCCAGGCACTGGGAGCCTTTCTCACAGCACACCCTCCTCTAGCTCGGCCAGTGGCGTACCGGCGCTCAGGCCCAGGCTGACCCGGGTGTCCGGCAACCACTGACAGACCTGCTCCAGGCAGGCTTGGGCATCCAGCACCTGGGCCGCGTAATGCAGGCCTTGGGGCAATAGCTGCCAATGCAGCGCGCAGAACGCCGCGACGCTGCCGGTCAACCGCGAACCGTCGCCGGCCCGTAACCAGGCACTGGCCTGCTGCGGGCGGCCATCACGCAGGCCGTCGAGCTCCACCGCCAGCAGTTGGTACGGCCGCCGTCCGGCCACATCCAGGGCGCTGGCCTGGACCAGCGCGGCGATGTTCTGCGGCGTGTTGCGCGCCTCTGGCGCCGAGCCCTGGATACGCTGCAAAGTCGCCGCCAGTTGCCCGCCCTCGAACAGGTTGAAGCCCTGGCCGTGAGGCACTTGCAGGTCACTGAACAAGCGCTGCTGCTCGGTGCTCAGGTAGGGATAGGCCTGTACCCCAGCCACCGGCAGCCAGTCCCGTTGCAGAGGCTGCCGGGCACTGCCCGTGCTGCGCACCACCCGCCCCTCGCGCCAGCCGCACTGGGCCTGGCCGAAGCCATTGCCCAGGCTCAGCAGGAAGTCTTCGGCGGCCGTGGCGGACAGCCGTCCCAGGCCGCCGGCATAGCAGCGCATCTCATCGACTCGCTGGAAAGACTGCGCCAGCAACCGCGGGAACACCCCCGAAAGCCCCGGCAGCATGCCCGCCGACAACAGCACCCGGCGCCCTGCGGGCACTTGACCGACCAGACGCTCGTGCACCGGGTCGTCACCGCCCACATCCAGGTAATCGGCGCCCGTCGCCAGCGCGGCCCGGGCCACCCGGTCGAGAATCCGGTAGCTGGGCCCGGCGCAATTGATCACCAGGGTGCAGCCGGCGCAAAAGCTGGCCAGGCTTTGCTCATCCCACAGGTCCAGGGCGCGCACGTCGGCGCACGCCCCCAACTGCTGGTTCAACTGCTCGGCCTGCTGCCGGTCGCGTCCGCCCAGGCGCAAGGCAAGCCTGGGTGCCAGCAGTTGCGCCACCTGACGGCCGACGCTGCCATACGCGCCGACCAGACCAATGAGCGCCCCACTCATGCCGCCACCTCGGCGGCGTCGAAGGCCCGGGCCACGGCTTGCACCTGGGGCTGCTGCATGCAACTGAAGTGATCCCCAGGCACATCCACCACCCGCAGTTCGCCCAGGCACAGGGCCTGCCAGTAAGCGCTCATGTCGCGGTGCATGCCCGGCAGCACCTGGACCTCGCCGCTCTGGCGGATGAACAGCAAGTCGCCCTGATACGGCGTGGCCTCATGCAGGGCCACCGCCGCCAGACTGTGACGCAACACCTGCAATTGCTCGCGCAGCCAGTCCAGGTCACTCAACTGCGAACCGGCGTGACGCATGGCTTCGGCAATCGCCTGCAGGCGCTGCTCGGGGGTCTTCTCTGCCAGGCGCCGCAGACAGGCCAGGGCCGAGGTGCATTGGCCATCGTCGCTCAAGGCCAACAGCGAACCCTGGGGCACCCGTCCTGGGGTCTGGGCCAGGACCCGGGCGATGCTGCGCTCCATGGCCTGCTCGTCCTCGGGATACCCCAGCACCAGCGGATCGGCCTGCATCACCCGGGCGAACACGTACTCGGCCAAGAGGTCGTCCTCGATCATGAACGGCACCCGGTAGCTGCTGATCACGCTCAGCTGCAGCACCTCGATGGAACGCGCCGCCAGGCACGCCGCCAGTTCGGTGGCCAGCAACCCGCCCAGGCAGTAGCCGACGATGCTCACCTGGCGCCGGCCTTCGGCCTGCAGGGTGTCGGCATAGCGCTCGGCCAACCGGCGAATCGCCGTGGCCGGCTCCAGCGCCAGATACCCCGGCACGTCGTTGAGCACCAGCCCTTCCAGGGGCGCGTCTTCCCCCAGGGCAGCGAACAGCGCGCGATACGGCGCCAGGGTGCCGCTGCCGTCGTGGACGAAGATCCGCGTCGGGCCCTGCACCTTGTCGCTGATGCGCACCAGCGGTGAATCGCCTTGCCCACCCTGCCCGCGCAGGTAGTCGGCCAGGGCCGCCACGGTGGGCTGGTTGATCAACTGCCGCAGCAAGTCGCTCCAGGGCAACTGCCGGGCCTGGGGCAAGGCTTCGCGCAGGCGACCCACCACTTGCGCCACCAGCAACGAGTCGCCGCCCAGCTCGAAGAAGCCCTGCTCGCGGCCCACCGCCGGCACCCGCAACAGGGCCTGCCAGACCTCGGCGATGCTGCGTTCCAGATCGTCCACCGGCGCCGCGCCGCTGTTGATCTGTTGCTCGGGCCCGGCCACACCGATCCGGGCCAGGGCCTGGCGGTCGACCTTGCCGTTGGCGGTCAGCGGCATCTCATCGAGGATCTGCCAGTCCGCCGGGATCATGTAGTCCGGCAGACGCTGGGCCAGATGGGCACGCAGTGGCTCGGGCTCCAGGGTCTGGCGCTCGCTCTTGAAGCGGGTGATGAACAGGTGCTGTCCGATCTGCGACATGGCGTCATCGGCCTTGGGCAGGCACAGCGGGGTTTCGCCCCCGGCCTCCAGCAGCAACTGCTGCCACTGCTCGCGCCGGATGAAGGTGGTGTCCAGTTCCGCACGGAAATCTTCGAAAGCGGTCAGGCCTTCCTTGAATTCCATGGAGGCCATGATCTGGTAAGTGTCGCGGGTGGCCTCGATGAAGATCAGCCAGCCGCCCGGGGCCAGCATCTCCCGCAGCCGCGCCAGCACCCGGCTGGCATGCCGCGAGTTGTGCAGCACGTTGGCGCAGAGAATCACGTCCTGGGAGTTGGCGGCCACGCCCTGGGCCCAGTGGTCCTGGTTGAGGTCGAACAGCCCGTAGCTGACCCAGGGATAGGCGGCGAAATGTTCCCGGGCCTCGTTGAGGAAGAACTGCGACAGGTCGGTGAACTGGTAGTCCACCGGCAGGCCGTCCAGGGCCGGGATCAAATCGGCGCTGGTGCCGCCGACCCCGGCGCCGATCTCCAGCAGGCGCAGGCGCTGGCCGGCAGGACGCTGGCGGATGATCTCCTGCACCGCGGCGCACACCGCCTGGTTCAGGTACTGGCTGATCAGGTTCTTGCGGTAGGCGCCCTCGGCGGTATCGGTACGGCCCTCGGGGAACAGCAGGTGCAGCGGGTCCAACTGATCGCTCATCAGCGCCGGCAGTTGCTCCTGGCTCTCGCGCAAATAACGCAGGACCTCGGCGCCCCAGCCTACGCGAGGCTCCAAGGCGTCGATGCGCTGCCACAGCCGAAGGTATTCCTCGCGCTGCACCCGCAGGTCCGAGTAACCACCGGACTGCCGGTCATGCTGCACCAGCCCTTCTTGGGCCAGGGCCTGCAACCAGCGCCGGATCAAGCGCTGGTTGCGCGGCGCGACCTCGCTCAAGGCCCATACCTCTTCCAGGGAGTGACGCTGCCCCGCCTGCTGGAACAGCCCGGGACGCTGCAGGGCCAGGCCCATGGACAGCAGCGCGGCGCGCTCGACACAGGCCGACATCTCGCTGACCAGGGCATCGCTCAGATCACCGCGCACGGCCTGGGCCGCGGCCTGGGTACGCGCCTCCAACTGCTCCGGCCAGGCCAGCGGCATGTCCCGCAGACTGGCCCGCAGGCAGGCCTGCAGTCGCCGTTCGAAAGCCCCTTCGCCAGCGGCCACCACCACCGCGGACTCCACATGAGGATGGCTGAGCAGTGCACTTTCCACTTCCGCCAGCTCGATACGATGACCGCGCACCTTGACCTGGAAATCCTCGCGACCAAGGAACTCGATCAGGCCATCTTCCAGGTAGCGGCCCAGGTCGCCGGTGCGGTACAGGCGCTCGCCGCTGCGGGGGTGATCGACGAAACGCTCGGCGGTTTTCTCGGCGTCCCCCAGGTAACCCAGGGCCAGGCCGCTACCGGCGATGTACAGCTCACCGGCCACCCCTTGAGGACGGTCGCGGCCCTGCTCGTCGAGGACCATGAAGCGCTGGTTGGCCAGGGGCGCGCCGTAAGGAATGCTGCGCCACTGCGGATCGACCTGGGTGATTGGGTAGTAGATCGACCAGATGGCCGCTTCCGTGGCCCCACCGAGGCTGATCAGCCGCAACTGCGGCAACAGCTGGGCAGCCTCCGCCGGCAGGTTCAGGGGAATCCAGTCCCCCGACAGCAGCGCCAGGCGCAAGGCTCCGGGCGCCATCGACGGCACTGCCTGCAGGTAGTGGGTAAGCATCTGCAATTGCGCCGGCACCGAGTTCCACAGGGTTACCCCGTGCTCCCGGGCGCACGCCGCCCAGTGCGAAGGATCGGCGCGGCGTTGCGGGTCGGGCAGCACCAGGGCGCCGCCCACGGCCAGCAGGCCGAAGAGGTCATACACCGACAGGTCGAAGCCCAGGCTGGCCAGGGCCAGGACCCGATCCTCGGCGCCGATGGCAAAGCGCTGGTTGATGTCGACGATGGTATTGAGCGCCGCCTGATGGCTGATCATCACGCCCTTGGGCACCCCGGTGGAGCCGGAGGTGTAGATCACGTAGGCCAACTGCTGCGGATCGATGTCCAGCACCGGCAACGGAGCTTGCGCCGCCAGCGGGCTCTGATCGACCTGGATCACCTGGGTCACCCGTGCCGGCCAGCACAACTCATCGCTCAACCAGGACTGACTGAGCACCCGGCCGACCTCGGCGTTATCCAGAATCAACTGGCGCCGGGCCTCGGGCTGGTTGGTGTCCAGGGGCAGGTAGGCCGCCCCGGCCCGCAGAATGCCCAGCACCGCAATCACCTGCTCCAGGCCCTTGTCCATGCACACCGCGACCCGCTCTCCCGGCTGGCAGCCGGCGTTCAGCAGGGCCTCGGCCACGGCCTCGGCGCGTCCGGCCAGTTCGCCGTAGCTCAGTTGCCCGGCGCCCTGGATCAGGGCCACACGCTGCGGCGCAGCAGCTGCCTGACGCCAGAACGGCTCATGCAGCCCGCCAGTGGGCAACGGCGCCGCTGTCTGGTTCACCAACTCGCGTTGCAGGCGCTGGGCCGCCGGCAATTCCAGGCAATCGTCCAGGGTCCAGGCCGAGGGTTCCCGGGCCAGGCGCTTGAGCAGCCGTTCGAAGGTATCGAACAAGTCGTCGAGCAGCGCCTCGCTGAACACCCCTTCGCGAATGTCCCAGTTGATCGCCAGGCCGTTGTCCCGTTCGCTGACCTGGCAATCGATCAGCACCTGGGGCGTCTGACTGATGCCGAACACCAGCTCGGCTCCCGGCATGAAGGCCCCGCCGCCGCTTTCGCCGCCGGCACCCAGGGTGCTGGTGAAGGCGTACGGCATCAGCGCCGCATCCTGGCCCTTGCGCCGCGCCAGCTCGCGCAGCACTTCGATGCCCGAGCACAGGCGATGGTCCATGTCCTGCCACAGCCGTTCCTGCAACTGCTGGCTGCGCTGACCGAAACTGCCCCCTTGCAGGGTCTGCACTTCCAGCAGTTCCACCGAGCTGAAATCCCCCACCAAGCGGTCGACCTGAGGGTGCAGGGACAGGCGATTGAGCAGGGTCAGGCTCAGGCAGAAGTGTCCGCGCCGACTCCAGCGCCCAAGGGTTTCGGCGTAGGCCGAGAGGATCGCCGCCGACACGCCGACCCCGGCGGCGGCCGCATTCAGGCGCAGGGCGTTGCAGTCCCGCGCTTCCAGGCTCATGGCCCGGCGCTGGAAGCGTGGCCCGGTGGGTGCCCCCAGCAGCGGCAGCTCCGGTGCCCCCGGCAGACTGTCGACCCGCGCCCACCAGTAGTCACGGTCGCGCTGGTAGCGCGGTTGCTCGCGCAGGCGCCGCTCGCCCAGTACGTAGTCGCGGAAGCTGATCTGCGCCGGTGCCGGCAGGGCCTCGCCGCGGTACAGCTGCTGCAACTCGGCCAGCAGCATGCGCACGCTCTGGTAGTCGCACACCAGCAGGTCCACCGACAGGTGCAGGCGCGAGGTGTCGCGGCCCTGGCTCACGCACAATTCGATCAAGGGCCATTGCTGAGGCGTGGCGCGGCGCAGTTCCATGCGCTCGCGCAGGGCCTGCAAGGCACTGCCGTCGTCCTGGCTCAGGTCGTGGTGCGCAATGGCGTAATGGGGCACCTGGGGCAGGATGCGCTGGTAGCCCTCCTCCAGCACCACGGCGCGGAGCATCTCGTGACGGGCGATCAGCTGGTTCCAGGCCTGTTCCAGGCGCAGCGGGTCGAGGTCCTGCTGGGCGAACTCCAGATAACCGTGGCAGGCCACGCCGCCAAAGCTGAAGGCTGTGGTGCGGCCCAGCAGATAGGCCGCCTGCACATCGGTCAGCGGGAAGGGTTCTTCCCGGGCCGGCAGGTCGGCCTCCAGGGTCGGCATCTGCGCCGCCTGCAGCTGTTGCAGCAACGCGTCCTTGTGTTGCCGAAGTTGCTGCAGGCGCGCGTCGTCCATGACCCCGGCCGGGGCCCGATAACGCAGGCGGCCCTGTTCTTCCCAGAGCTCCACGCCCAGTTGTTGCAGATCCTGTTGCAGTTGCTGCAGCGTCATAACACGCCCTCCACCATTGCGTTCTGAGTGACGGGCCGCTGTTCCCGGCGCGAGGCGAGCAACTGCCCCTGCAGGGCCACGGTGGCCGCGTTGAAAAAGTCCTTGAGCGACAGTTCCACCTGGAACTGCCGAGCGATGCGTTCGATCAAGCGGGCGGCCAGCAGGCTGTTGCCACCCAGGGCGAAGAAGCCCTGGTGCCGGCCCACCTGTGGCACCTCCAGCAACTCTTGCCAAAGGGCGGCCACGGCCTCTTCCCACTCCCCTTGAGGAGGCTCGGCGCTGTGCGGCGCGATGCCACGCCGCTGCTCCTGCAGCAACCACAGCAAGGCCGCGCGATCGACCTTGCCGTTACTGCTCAGCGGCAGCTCGGCCAGGGTCAGCCAGCTGTCCGGGAGCATGTGTTCGGGCAGCCATTGGCCCAGCCACTGCCGCAGGGCCTGGGTCGAGGGCAGCGGCTCATGGGCCACCAGCACCACCGCCAGCTGCGGCTCGCTGCCGGGCAGCACCAGGCTCAGGGCGCGACTGATGGCCGGGTGGCGTTCCAGGGCCAGGTCGATTTCCGCCAGTTCGATGCGAAAGCCGCGGACCTTGACCTGATGGTCCAGGCGTCCGAGGAACTCCAGGGTGCCGTCGGCCCAGTAGCGACCCTGGTCGCCGGTGCGGTACCAGCGCCCGCCGTCATGCTCGACAAAGCGCTGGGCACTCAGGCTGGGCAAGCCGCGATAGCCCGCGGCAACCCCGGCGCCGCCGATCCACAGCTCGCCCGGCACCCAGTCGGGGCAATCCCGGCCCTGGCTGTCCACCACCCGGAAGCACTGGTTGTCCAGGGGCCGGCCATAAGGGATCGAACGCCAGTGCCCGGGCACCACGTCCACGTCCTGGCAGTTCGACCAGATCGCCGCCTCGGTGGCGCCGCCCAGGGCCACGAACTGCAGTTCACGCCCCGCCGCCTCTCGCAAACGGCGTGGCAGGTCGAGGCCGACCCAGTCCCCGGAAACCATGGCCAGGCGCAACGCCGCCAGACCGCCAGCGTCCCGTACCTGCAAGGTCAGCATGTCCAGCAGCGCCGGCACCGAGTTCCACAGGGTGACCTGCTGTTCGCGGATCAGGCGCAGCCATTCCTGGGGCTCCTTGCGCAAGGCGTCGGCCGGCAGCACCAGGGCGCCACCGACACTCAGGAGGCCGAACAGGTCGTACACCGACAAGTCGAAATCCAGGGCCGAGACGCCCAGCATCCGATCCTCGGCGCTGACCCGATAACGCCGGTTGAGCGCCTCGATGGTGTTCATCGCCGCCTGGTGCGACAACTCCACCCCCTTGGGTTCACCGGTGGTGCCGGAGGTGAAGATCACATACGCCAGGGCATCGGCCGCAAGCGGCAAAGGCTGCGCCAGGGCGGCTGCCGGGCGTGCCTGGGCCAGGGTCACCACCCGCAGTGCGGCGAGCCAGATACCGCTGTCGCGGTGAGCCGTGTCGGTGAGTACCACACGCACCCCGGCACGCTGATAGATCATGTCGCGCCGGGCCGGCGGCTGCTCGATGCCCACCGGCACGTAGACCGCACCAGCGGCGAGAATCCCCAGCACCGCGATCACTTGTTCGCGGCCCTTGGGCAGGGTGATCGCCACCGCCTCGCCGGGTTGCACGCCCCACTCCACCAGGGCGCCCGCCAGTTGCAGGGCTTGCCGGGCCAGCTCGGCATAACTCAGCTGGCCCTGGTCGCAGATCAGCGCCAGCCGCTCGGGATGGGCCTGGGCCTGTTGGAAGAAGCCCTGGTGCAACAGCCGGGCCGGGGTTGCGTGCCGGCAGTCGTTGACCGCGCTGCGCACCCGCTGCTGGTCGGCCGGCAGGGGCAACGGCGCCACCTGTTGCCAGTCATGCTCGCAAAGCCACAGCAGCAGAGTGCGATAGGCTTCGAACATCTGCTCCAGCAGGCCCTCGGGGAACAGCCCCTGCACCGCGTCCCAGTTCAGCAGCAGGCCGTCGGCCATCGGGTAGCTCTGGTGATCCAGCCACACCTGGGGCGTCTGCGACAGCGCCCAGCCGGGCTCGCCCAGTTGCTGGCGGCAGGTGTCATCGACAAAGGCCGGGCCCAGGTTGCAGGCAAACACCACCGGCGCCCCCTGACCACCGCCCTGACGCAGGCGCGCACGCTCGCGCAGCACCTCGACCCCGGGCCAGGCGCTATGGGCGATATCCCGGTGCAACTGAGCCTGCAGCGCCAGGGCCTGCTGGCAGAAATCCAGGGGCTGGCGCTGATCCACTTCCAGCAGCACCAGATTGGAGAAGTCCGCCAGCAAGTGGGGCACGCAAGGGTGCAGTTCCTGGCGGTTGAACAGCGGCACGTTGAGCAGGAAATGCTGACTGGCGCTCCAGCGCCCCAGCACCTGGGCATAGGCACAGGCCAGCACGCTGGCCAGGGTCAGGCCGTGCTGCCGACCCTTGTGCTCCAGGGCCTGCAACTGGGCTGTATCCAGGCGCATGTCCAGACGCTGGAAGCGTGGCGTACCCAGTTGCTGCGGCTCCCGGGCCAGGGGCAATTGCGGGCCGTCGGGCAACGCCTCCAGGCGCGGCAGCCAGTAGTCCCGGGCCGCCGCCAGTTGCGGCGCGCGGGCCGCCTGCTCGGCTTTCAGGTAGTGGGCAAAGTCCCACTCCAGCACCGGCAATTGCTGTTCGAGACCGGCATGGATCAGGGCCAGATCCCGCAGCAGGATGCCAATGCTCAGGACATCCGCCACCAGCAGGTCGATGTTCAGGTGCAGACGGCTACGGCCTTCGGGCAGCAGACTCAGTTGCACATCGAAGACCTCCCCGCGACTGACCTCCAGGCAGCGGTGCGCCAGGCGCTGACGAATCTGCTCCAGGGTCTGGGCCACACCCACGCTGGAGGCCTGGCGCAGGTCGTGGACGGTCAGACCGGGCCAGGGGCTCTGGGGCAGGATGCGCTGGCAGGTATCGTTGACAAAGCAGGCCCGCAGCATCGGATGACGCTGGCACAGGCGGCGCACGGCCTGCTCCAGGCGCTGGGGTTCCAGGTCCTGGCCATCCAGTTCCTGATACAGGTGGCAACCCACGCCCCCCAGGGGCATGCCCGGATCGCGACCGAACCAGTAGGCCTGTTGCAGCGGGGTCAGAGGAAAATCAGCGTTGTCGCCGGCGTCGGCTAGCGCCTGCAAGCACGGCGCCGCAAGGCCCCGGCGGGCCTCGATCAGCGCCCACCAGCCGTCCAGGGTCGGCTGCTGGATAAGCTCGGCAAAACTCAGGCTCACGCCCTCGGCGGCCAGCAACGCCGGCAGGCGCATGATGCTCACCGAATCGAGACCCTGCTCGATCAGCGAAACATCCGCCTCAAGCTCCTCGGGCGCGTAGTCGAGCAGTCGGGCAATGCCCGCGCAGAGGCCTTGGGGTGAATGACTCAGGCCGGCGTGCGCTGGATGAGCGCGTGCCAGTGCTGGGTTATCAGTCATGGTGGACGGTCCTATGGGGTACGGAAGGGGTAGGTCGCAAGCGCCAGCGATTGATCGCCTCGCGCTCGTGGAACAGTTCGCGATAACGGCCGGTAGCCGCCATCAGTTGGGCATGGGTGCCGCGCTGGGCCAGGCGGCCCTGGTCCAGCAGGAGGATCTGCGCGGCATGCGGGGCCAGGGTCGGCTTGTGGGTCACCAGCAGCACCGTGTGCTTGCGCGCCAGTTGCAGCAGGCTGCGGTTGACCCGCGCCTCACTGATGGCGTCCAGGGCGGCGGTGGGTTCATCCAGCAGGATCAGCGTGGCGTCCTTGAGCATGACCCGGGCCAGGGCCAGGCACTGGCGTTCGCCGCCGGAGAGGCTGACACCGCCCTCGCCCACCCGGGTCTGCCAGCCCTGGGGCAGACGCTGAGCCAGGCGGTCGAGGCCGGTGGCGTGGGCGGCGGCCATCAGTTGCGCCTCACTGGCCTCGGGGCGGCCCAGGCGCAGGTTGTCCAGCAGGCTGGCGGCCAGCGGCGGACAGTCCTGGAACATCAGGGCAATGTCCTGGTCGCGCTGCCGGGCCGAGAGCTGGCGCAGGTCCACGCCCCCCAGCAGGATGGCGCCGTTGCTGACATCGCAAAAGCGCGCCAGCAAGCGCAACAGGCTCGACTTGCCGGAGCCCGAGGCCCCCACCAGCAGGTTCAGGGAGCCCGGTTCCAGCTCGAAGCTGATGTCCTGCAGCAGCGCTCGGCCCTGGCGCACCAGCCCCAGTTCCCGCACCTCGACCCGTTGCCCCTGCGGCGTCTGGGGCTCGCTCGGCTCCGGCAGGGGCGGCAGGTTCAGCAACTGGCACAGGCTGTCCACGCCGTGGCGGGTCTGGCGCAACGTGGTGCCCAGGTTGACCAGGGCGCCCATGGGCTCCACCAGGCAAGTGGCGAGCACCGCCAGGGCCAGGTATTGCACGGCCCCGAGACTGCCACCGAGGACCGCGTAGAGCCCGCACAGCAACACGGCGGTGTAGCCGGCCTGGAGCACCACCACCAACCCCAGGGCTGCCGGAAAGGTGCGCCAGTGGGCCTGGCGCTGGGCCTGACGCTGTTGCTGCAAAGCCTCGCCCAGCAGGCTGAAACCTTCACCGTTGCGCCCGCTGGAGCGCAGCAGCGGCTGCTGCCGCAGGAACTCCAGGACCCGCGCCGCCGCTTCGCCGGCCGCCGCTTCGCTGAGGCGCTCGGCCTGCCCGCCCCAACGCACGCCCCAGTGATAGAACAACAGCAGCAGGGGCACACTGGCCAAGGCGGCCAGGGCCATGGAGCGGTCATAGAAAAACAGCGCCAGCAGCAACGCCAGGGGCGTGAGCAAGGCGTTGGCCATGGGCTGCAGCAGGTGCGCCGGGGCACTCATGATCTGCGCCACGGTGTGGGTCACCAGGCGGTTGAGCTCGGCGCCACGCCGCTCGACGAACCACTCCAGGGGCAGGCGCGCCAACTGCTGGCCGATGCGCAGGTTCAGCGACTGCGCGGCCGCCGCCCCGGCCCTGTAGCCGGCCAGCTGGGCATGGCGGCGCAACCCCAGGCACAGCCCGGCGAACCCGGTAAAAGCCCCGGCCCAGAGCCAGGGCGCCTTGCCCGACGCGGCGTCGAAGACACCGGCAAACGCCATGGGCAGCAAGGCCAGCGCCAGGCCCTGGGCCAAGGCACTGGCCGCCATGGCCAGCAGCGCCCGGCGCAGCAGGCCGGCTTTCTTGGGCTGCAAGCTGCGTAACAGGGCAGCGATCATGACAGGGCCCTCGTCAACGGGGCCGCGCCAAACTGCTCCGCCGCCCAGAGTCCGGCATACACCCCCTGCTGATCCAGCAAGACCTGGTGCCGACCGCACTCGCGCAATTGCCCGCCCTGGAGCACGGCGATCTGGTCGGCGTCCTGGATGCTGCTCAAGCGATGGGCGATCACCAGCACCGTGCGCCCCGCTGCCAACCGCGACAGCGCCTGCTGGATCGCCGCTTCGGATTGCGGATCGCTGGCCGCGGTGGCCTCGTCGAGCACCAGGATCGGTGCCTGGCTGAGCATGGCCCGGGCAATGCCCAGGCGCTGGACCTCGCCGCCGGACAACTGCACGCCGGTCCCCAGCAGGGTGTGATATCCCTCGGGCAAGGCGCAGATGCGCTCGTGGATCTGCGCGGCCCGAGCCGCCTCTTCGACCTCTGCGAGGCCGGCGTCGGGGCGCCCCAGGCGCAGGTTGTCGAGGACGCTGGTGCGCAGTAGACGCACCTCTTGAAAGACAAAGGCCACCTGGCGATACAGGGTCGCGCTGTCCATGTCCCGCAGGTCGACACCGCCGATGCGGATCGCCCCGGCGCTGACATCGGCAAAGCGCGCGAGCAAGGTGGCCAGGGTGGATTTGCCGGCCCCGGAATCCCCCACCAGGGCGGTCAGGGTGCCGGGCTGCAGGCACAGATCGATGCCCCGCAGCACCTGAGTGCCGTCGGGGTAGCTGAAGTCCACGGAATCGAAGGTCACCAGGGCACCTTCGGGCTCTCGGGAGAACGCCGGCTGCGCCAGCACCGGCGTGCTCAGCACCGCGCTGATGCGCTGCGCCGCCGCCCGGCCCTGGACCAGGGAATCGGCGCCATGGCCCAGGGCCGCCACCGGCGCCGCCAGGGCCGGGCCCAGCAAGGCAAACGCCAGCAACTGCGCCGGCTGCAGCCAGCCGCCGGCAATCAGCGCCACCCCGGCCACCAGCACCAGGGCCAACACCAGCAGAGGCGAAAGCAACACTTCGACACTGGCCCCCAGGCCGGCCCAGCGCTCGACCCACTGGGAGAAGAAACGGCCGAAATCCTCTACGGCCTTGAAGAAGTCGTCCTGCACCCGCTCCACCCGGCCAAAGGATTTGACCATGGCAATGCTCTGCACAAAGTTCAGGGTCGCCGTCGACAGCGTGCCCATGGCCGCGCCCAGGCGCTGGCGCTCGGCGTGGTACGCCGGGGTACGCATCACCCGCAGGCGCCACAGCGCAACCAGCGGCGGCGCCAGCACCACCAGGGTCATGGGCAGGCTCACCGTCAGCAGGTAGATCAGGCTGGCCAAGGGCACCACCAGGGCCGCCACCAGATTGTTGGGCAGGTGCGCCACCAATTGATGCAGGGCGCCGACATCCTCCAGCAACACCCGCTCGGCGGTTTGCCGCTGGCCACCCAACCAGGCCAGGGGCACCCGCGCCAGATGGGCAGCGATGCGCTGGCGCAGATGGCGCTGCAGGTCACTGTCGGCCAGATGGGTGATCTGCAACCCCGCCGCCAGCCCCAGCAGACGCAGGAGCAAGGCCCCGCCCCCGGCCAGCAGCCAGAAGCCCGCGCGGTCCATATCCAGCTCGCCCGCCAGCAGCAGCGGCGCCAGTTCGGCCACGGCCATCAGCGGCAGCAGGCCCACCAGCGCCGCCAGCACCTGCAACAGCATCGCCGCCAGCAGACGTCCGCGCACCGGTTGCAACAGGTCAGTCAATCCTGGTTGTTCAGCCACGGGCATCAGTTCCCACCCGGCCTTGGGCCTCAGCACCGAAGTACAAGGCCTGAATGGCCTCACGCAGGTGTTTGCGGCTGACCTTGCCGACCCCGGTCTGGGGAAAGGCCGGGATGAACTCGAAGCGATCCGGCAGCTTGAACGCCGCCAGGCCCTGGGCCCGCAGATGGCGCAGCAGTTCCACAGCCCGGGGCGCCTGGCCACGGGCAATAACGAAGGCGCAGGTGCGCTCGCCGAGGAAGGCATCGGGCATCGCCACCAGGGCGATGTCGGCCACCGCCGGATGGCTCAGCAGCAGGTTCTCCACTTCTTCGGCAGCGATCTTTTCGCCGCCGCGGTTAATCAGGTCCTTGTCCCGCCCTTCCACCATCAGGTAGCCGTCGGCGGTGAGCTGCACCCGGTCACCGGTGCGATAGAAGCCGTCGGCGGTGAAGGCCTGGGCGTTGTGCTCGGGATAGCGGTAATAGCCGCGGATGGTGTAGGGGCCACGGGTCAGCAACTGGCCCACCTGGCCCACCGGGACGGGTTGGTCCTGCTCGTCCACCACGCGGATTTCGTCCGCCGGCGACAGGGGCCGGCCCTGGGTGTGCAGCACCCGCTGGGGCGGGTCTTGCGGGTCGGTGTAGCAGATCAGACCTTCGGCCATACCGAACACTTGCTGCAGGCGGCAACCGAGCACCGGTTCGATACGCCGCGCGGCCTCGAAACTGAGCTTGGCCCCGCCCACCTGCAGCAGCTGCAACGAGGAAAGCCCCCGTCCGCGAGCCTGGGCCGCTTCCATCCAGACCAGGGCCAGGGGCGGTACCAGGGCGGTATGGGTGACGGCTTCGCGCTCGATCAGTTCGAAACAGACCTCCGGGCTTGGCGAGTGGCCGAGCACCACGCGCCCGCCGACCGACAAGGTGCCCATGAACCCCGGGCAGCACATGGGAAAGTTGTGGGCCATGGGCAGCACCGCCAGGTACACGCTGGCACTGGACAAACCGCAGCGCTCGACGCTGGCCCGCAGGTTGTAGAGGTATTCGTTGTGCCGCCGCGGAATCAGCTTGGGAATCCCGGTGGAGCCGCCGGACAACTGGAAGCAGGCCACGGCATCGGCACTCGGCGCCGGGAAAGCCGGCGACGGGGCCGGGTCATACAGGCCATCAAGGGCGGTGAATTCCTCGGCCTCGCCGGCCACTATCACCCACTCCAGGTGCGGATTACCGGCCTTGAGATCCCGGGCCATGGCCCGGTAATCGAAGCCGGCGTCACAGTCGGTGCACAGGTAGGCCCGGGCCTGGGCGAATTCGCAGAAACGACCGATCTCCAGATGCCGGTGCGCCGGCAAAGCGAAGATCGGCCGCACGCCGAGGCGATACAGGGCAAAGCAGGTTTCGACGAAAACGCTGCGATTGGGCAATTGCAGGACCACATTGTCCCCGGCGCGCAAGCCCAGGCGGTACAGGCCGGCGGTCAGTTGATCGACCCGCAGGTCCAACTGCCGATAGCTCAGGCGCTGTTCGCCATCGGTCAGCGCCTCGCGCTCGGCAAAAGCCTGGGCCGCCACCCGCAGCAGGTCGCCAAAGGTTTCATCGCGCCAGTAACCGGCCTGGCGATAGCGCTGGGCAAAGGCCTCGGGCCAAGAGGGGCAATCCTGCAGATCATCGAAAGTGGACATGCTGTCTCCTGAGTTTTTTGACGCAAAAAGCGGCCCTGGACCTGAGGTGCCAGGTCCTTGGAATGAACGGGAAAACGTCGTCGGCGCTAAAGGAAATGAAGGTCCACAGGCGCTCCTGCGGTGCTGTTGCGTGGGGTGTCGTCCATGAAGGGCTGCCGTGCTTGCAAATGAGAGTGATTATTAACCAGCAATTTCCAAGGCCCGGCAATCGGCAGGACATTCGTTTGCGCGGCTTTTTCTTTTGATTGCGCGGCGCGGCCCCGGCAGGCCCTGACAGGACGGGGCGAGAAAGCTAAAGGATAATCATTCTTAATTACAGGGGCGGATTTTCCTGATAGCTTATGGCCTCTTTTTCGGGTTCACAGGGAGTTCGCCATGCTCAGCCCCCACGCTGCGCCGCAGCCTGTCCAAAGGGATTTCACCCTGCAGTTTCCCAATCCGCAGCACGCCGGCACGGCGGCGGTGGTGCCGGAAATCACCTTGTCCACCGGGACTGTGCTGATGGACAGCCAGATGTGGATGCAAGAGCCGCTCTGGCAAGGTTTGAAAATCATCCTGGTGCTCAGCGGCCAGCTCAATTGCCGGGTCGAGGGCCAACCGGAAGTGGAAATTCGCGGCCCGACCCTGTGCGCCGTGGCCAACCAGGGCGAGCACTGCGGCGACCACCTGTTCGCCCGTGGCGTACCGGTGCGCTACACCACGGTGCAGCTGGACTTCCCGTCGATCCGCAATGCCGGCCTGGAACCCGAGCGCCTGCTGGACCCGCGGGGCGGCGGGCCGATGCTGTTCTGCCAGCCGGCCAGCAAGCCACTGCTGGCCCTGGCCCAGCAAATCTTCACCTGCCCGCTGCAAGGCCCGACCCGCTCCTTCTACCTGGGAGGCAAGGCCCTGGAGCTCACCGCCCTGGGGGTCGAGGGCATCCTTGCCCATGCCGAGTCGCGGCCGCTGCAGGACAGCCCCGGCAGCGCGGCGGACATCGAACGTATCCACGCCGCCCGGGACCTGCTGCTCAACTCATTGCAGGACTCGCCGTCGTTGTCGGAGCTGTCGCGTCAGGTGGGCCTCAATCCGCGCAAGCTCACCGCCGGCTTTCGCCAGGTGTTCGGCACCAGCGTCTATGCCTACCTGCAGGAGCAGCGCCTGGGCGAGGCTTACCGCTTGCTGGCCAGCGGCGAGACCAATGTCTCCAGCGCGGCCTATCGGGTCGGCTACAGCCCGGCGCATTTCTCCACCGCCTTTCGCAAGCGCTTCGGGGTGTCGCCCAAGTCCCTGCGCTGAATCGCCCTGGTCTTGCATGCCTGGAACCTTGAACAACGCCGCAGCCCGGCGCTGTCGAACCGCGCGCCTGTTGCCCCGGGCGCCCTGCCCGCGCGGTGCCGCAAACGAAAGAAATGGTCGCTCAAGCCAAAGTTTTAGCCGGCAACCCAGGCGCACAAATGAGATACGTTTGCATTCTCATTTAATCCCCATCACGGAGTGAAGCATGGGTAGCCGCGTTGCGCACCAAAACACCCAAGGTTGGCCGGCCGATTGTCCGGTCCTGCGTCCGGCGCTGCGCCGCAGCCCGCTGGCGTGCCTGATCCATGGCCTGGCCCTGGGCCTGTCGCTGACCCAGGCCGGCGCCGCCCTGGCCGCCGATGGCGAGGCCGACAAGGACCACACCCTGACCCTGGACACCAGCGTGATCAGCGCTACCCAGATCGACTCGCCGACCGGCCAGCAAAGCGGCTACGTGGCCAAGCGCAGCCTCAGCGGCACCAAGACCGACGCCTCGCTGAGTGAAATTCCCCAGGCGATTTCCGTGGTCACCCGCGATCAGATGGACGCCCAGCAGGTGCAGTCGGTGAACGAGGCATTGCGCTACACCGCCGGGGTCCAGGCCAACACCACCGCCGCCAGCCAGCGTTTCGACACGATCTCGATCCGTGGTTTCGACGTCACCACCGGCATGCTGCGCGATGGCCTCAAGGGCAACACCGCCCAGGCCTGGCCCAAGGTCGAAGCCTATGGCCTGGAACGCATCGATGTGCTCAAGGGCCCGGCCTCGGTGCTGTTCGGCCAGAACTCGCCCGGAGGCGTGGTCAACCAGATCAGCAAGCGCCCACTGGAGCAGCCCTTCCATGAAGTGCAGATCCAGGGCGGCAGCTTCGACCGGGCCCAGGGCCAGTTCGACTTCAGCGGCCCGCTGGACGATGAGGGGCAGTTCCTCTATCGCCTGGTGGGGCTGGAACGCGACAGCGGCACCCAGTTCGAGCACATCAAGGACGACAAGCAGTACTTCGCGCCCTCCTTCACCTGGAAGCCCAACGACGACACCCGCCTGACCCTGCTGGCCGACTACACCCAGGATGCGTTCGGCGCACCCAGGGTGTCCCTGCCGGCCCAAGGCACCCTGCTCGGCAACCCCAATGGCAAGCTCAAGCACAACGTCTTCCTCGATGAACCGGGGCTGGACAACGACCGCACCCAGTACTCCCTGGGCTACCTGCTGGAGCAGCGCCTGAACGATGTCTGGAGCCTCAACTCCAGCGCCCGCTACGGCCACGTCAACCTGCTGACCAACACCGCCAGCGGCATGTCCCTGGCCCCGGACCTGCGCACCTTGAACCGCGCCGCCTATCGCTTCCGCATCGTCGGCGACACCTACTCCCTGGACAACAACGTCCAGGCCCGCTGGAACCTGGGCAATACGCAGATGGTGTCGCTTTTGGGGGTCGACTACCGGCGCACCCGCGAGGACTACTACCTGCGCGGCGGCGCTGCCTCGTCCATCGACATCTACAACCCGGTGCATGGCGGCGTGTTCAACCCCAACACGCCGTTCACCAACACCGTGCAGCGCGCCGATCAGGTCGGGGTCTACGCCCAGCAGCAGTTCACCTTCGACGAGCATTGGGTGCTCAGCGTCGGTGGCCGCCAGGACCGCTCCAGCGCCCGTACCGATAACCGCATGAACGACAGCGGCAGCAAGCAGAACGACGAGAAGTTCACCTACCGCACCGGCCTGGTGTACCTGGCGGACAACGGCCTGGCGCCCTACATCAGCTACTCCACGTCCTTCGACCCGGTACTGGGCACCAACTTCTACGGCACGCCGTACAAGCCCACCAGCGCCAAGCAATCGGAAGTGGGGGTCAAGTACCAGCCACCGGGGATCGACAGCTACATCACCCTGTCGCTGTTTGACCTGACCCAGGAAAACGTCAAGACCGCCGACCCGGCCCAACGCCTGAACACCCTGCAGACCGGCGAGGTGAACGTGCGCGGCATCGAGCTTGAAGGCAAGGCCAGCCTAGCCCGGGGCCTGGACCTGCTGGCGGCGCTGACCTACAACGACGCCGAGGTGAGCAAGAGCAACAACCCGCTGGAGAAAGGCCAGCGCCCCACCGACACCCCGGAAAAGATGGCCTCGCTGTGGGCCGACTACACCCTGCCCGAAGGCCCGCTCGGTGGCCTCGGCTTTGGCGCCGGCGTGCGCTACATCGGGTCTACCGAAGCCGATGCCGCCAACACCGTCAGCGTGCCCTCCTACACCCTGCTGGACGCGGCGGTGCACTACGACTTCGACAAGCTGATCCCGGCGGCCAAGGGCCTGCGCCTGGCGGTGAACGCCACCAACCTCACCGACAAGCGCTACTACGAAGGCTGCTCGCTGACCAATTGCAGCGCCGGTTATGACCGCAGCGTCATCGCCAGCCTGCGCTACCGCTGGTAAGCCGCCGATGCTGCCCATGCGTGAACTCTGGCTGCGGCTGCATCGCTGGCTGGCCCTGAGCCTGGGGCTGCTCCTGGCGTTGTTGGGCCTGAGCGGCGCCTTGCTGGAGCTCAAGGGCCCGATCCTGCGCTGGGAGGTCGGTGCAGCGATGCTGCAACTGGCCCCCGGCGAGCACGGCACGCGGCTGGAACAGGACGCCTGGATCAGGGCCGCCTCCGACGCCTACCCGCAGTTGCACAAGGTCTTCGGCGCAGCCCCTCCGCGCCAGGGCTTTCTCGAATCGGACAACGTGATCGTCTTCGGCGCCCTCAAGGAGCGTCCCGGCACCGGCATCGCCATGATCGATCCCTACAACGGCGCGCCCCGGGGCTTCTTCGTCTTCGAGGACCTGTGGCTGGCCAAGCTGGTGGCGCTGCACCGCAGCCTGCTGTTGCCGCGGGCCTTGGGCTCGACCCTGGTGCTGCTGTGCGGCCTGGTGCTGCTGGGCTCGCTGGGCAGCGGCCTGTACCTGTGGTGGCCGGGCCGCCGCAGCTGGTGGAAAGCCGCCAGCCTACGCCCCGGTAGCCAGGGCCCCCGGCGCCTGCGCGAATGGCACAACCTGGCCGCCGCGTGGCTGTGCCTGCCGCTGCTGCTGATTGCCGGCAGCGGCGCCTGGCTGGCGCGCCCGGAGCTGTTTGGCTGGCTCACAGCCACGCCGATGGCGGTCAAGCCGCTGTTTTCCGCCGCCCACGGCCATCTGCTGCTGGGGGCTCCCGGCGCCTGGCTGGGGTTTGTCTGCGGCCTTTCATTACCCCTGCTGTACATCACCGGCCTGCTGTTGTGGTGGCGCAAGCGCGTCGCCCGCCGGGCCGTTCAATCGTTCAAGGAAACCTTACATGACACACCGTGATTTCTTGCGCCGCGCCCAGCGCGGGCTCTTGCTCGGCCTGCTGCCCCTGGGCCTGCTGTGGGCCGCCACGGCCAGCGCCGCGACCCTCACCGATCTGGCCGGACGCCAGGTCCAGGTGCCGGACAAGGTCGAACACATCCTCCTGGGGGAAGGCCGGATGATCTATTCCCTGTCGCTGCTCGAAGGCCAGAATCCCTTCGCCCGTCTCGCTGGTTGGCAAGGGGACTTTCGCGGCCTCGACGTGCAGGGCTACGAGGCCTACCACAAGGCTTTCCCCGAGGCGGACAAGGTGCCGCTGGTAGGCGGCACGTCCGCCGAAACCTTCAGCGTCGAAAAGGCCCTGGCGGTGCACCCGGACCTGGCGATCATGGCCCTGAGCGGCGGCCACGGCCCCAGCCCCGACAGCGAAGCGGTGAAGCAGCTGGAAGCGGCTGGAGTGGCGGTGATCTTCGTCGACTTCAGCGACCATCCCCTGAGCAACACCGTGCCCAGCATGCGCCTGCTGGGGCAGGCCCTGGGCCGTGAACAGCAGGCCGAGGCGTTCATCGCCTTCTACCAGCAGTCCCTGGCCCGGGTCAGCGACACCCTGGCCAAGGCCGGCAAGGTCCAGCAGCCGAAGATCTTCATCGACATGCTCGCCGGCTTGCAGGATTGCTGCGGCTCCCCGGGCACCGGCAACTTCGGCGAAATGATCAAGCTGGCCGGCGGGCGCAACATCGCCGACGGGCGCATTCCCGGGCCCATTGGCGTGCTCAACGTGGAGTACATCCTTTCCAGCGATCCGGATGTGTACGTCGCCACCGGGGTCTTCGCTGCCGGCCAGGGCGGCGTGACCCTGGGTTATTCCGCCACCCTGCAACAGGCCCGGGACAGCCTGCGCCAGGCCGCCCAGCGCCCACCGCTGAACGAGCTGCGAGCAGTGCGCGAGGGCAATGTGCATGGCCTGTGGCACATTTTCTACGACTCGCCGGAGCACCTGATCGCGGTCCAGGCCCTGGCCAAGTGGCTGCACCCGGAGCTGTTCAAGGACCTGGACCCGGACCAGACCCGCCGCGAGCTGTACCAGCGCTTCATGCCGATTCCCGCCAGCGGCGTGTTCGCCACGAGCCTGAAACCATGACCCGGGCCGCCACCGAGGTGCAGGACAGCATCGCCAGCGGGCATTACCGCAAGCGCCATGGCCGCCGGGTGCTGCTGTTGTCCGGGCTGGCTCTGGCCTTGCTGCTGTCCCTGGCCCTGGACATCACCACCGGGCCTTCGGGCATGAGCCTTTCGCGCCTGCTGCAGGTGCTCTGGGACCCGGGCTCGATGCCCCGGGTCGAGGCGGTGATCGTGTGGAACGTGCGCCTGCCCTACGCGCTGATGGCGGTGCTGGTGGGCGCGGCCCTGGCCCTGGCCGGAGCGGAGATGCAGACCGTGCTCGACAACCCGCTGGCCAGCCCCTTCACCCTCGGCGTGTCCGCCGCCGCGGCCTTTGGCGCGGCCCTGGCGATTGTCCTGGGCCTGGGCCTTCCCGGGGTGCCGGCGCAGTACCTGATCTCGGCCAACGCCTTCCTGTTTGCCCTGGCCTCGGTGGCCTTGCTCTACCTGCTGGCGCGCTGGCGTGGCTTCGGCGTGGAAAGCCTGGTGCTGTTCGGCATCGCCCTGGTGTTCGCCTTCAACGCCCTGGTGGCCCTGCTGCAATTCGTCGCCACCCAGGACAGCCTGCAGCAACTGGTGTTCTGGACCCTGGGCAGCCTGGCCCGGGCCTCCTGGGAAAAGCTCGCCCTGCTGGCCCTGGCCCTGGCCCTGTGCCTGCCGTTTTCCCTGCGCCAAAGCTGGGCCCTGACCGCCCTGACCCTGGGCGAGGAACGGGCCCGCAGCTTCGGCATCGATGTCGGCCGCCTGCGCCTGCTGGCGTTGCTGCGCATCAGCCTGCTGTCGGCCCTGGCGGTGTCCTTTGTCGGCACCATCGGCTTTATCGGCCTGATCGCCCCGCACATCGCCCGCCTGCTGGTGGGCGAAGACCATCGGCTGTTCCTGCCGGCCAGCGTGCTCAGCGGCGGGCTGATCCTGTCCATGGCCTCCATCGCCAGCAAGGCCCTGATTCCCGGGGTGCTGGTGCCGGTGGGCATCGTCACCGCCCTGGTGGGCATTCCGTTTTTCATGGCCATCGTCATGCGCAACCGTCGAGGTGTCCTGTGAGCCTTAACGCCCCCTCCACGCCCGGGCTGTGCACAGCCGGCCTGAACATGCATTACGGCAGTCAACAGGTACTGCGCGACGTGAGCCTGCCGCCCCTGGCCCCCGGCAGCCTGACCGCGCTGATCGGCCCCAACGCGGCGGGCAAATCGACCCTGCTGCGGGGCATCGCCGGGTTGCAGAAAACCACCGGGCAGGTGCTGCTCGACGGCGTCGACCTCAACCGCCTGCCCCAGGTCGAGCGCGCGCAGCACATCGTCTACCTGCCCCAGAGCCTGCCGGAACGCACCCGCCTGTGCGCCTTCGAAGCGGTGCTCAGTGCCGCCATGGCCGGGCATCGCGGTGCCGGCTTCGCCCCCGGGCGGCCCAGCGCCGCGGTGCTACACGGGGTCGAACAGGTGTTGCGGGACCTGGACCTCACCGCCCTGGCCGACCGTCCCATCGATGCCCTCTCCGGCGGCCAGCGCCAGTTGGTGGGGCTGGCCCAGGCCCTGGTGCGCCAGCCTCGGGTACTGCTGCTGGACGAACCCACCAGCGCCCTGGACCTGTACCACCAGTGCCAGGTGGTGGAGGCCATTACCCGGGCCACCCGCGAACGCCAGTTGATCACCCTGGTGGTGGTCCACGACATCAACCTGGCCCTGGGTTTCAGCCAGCAGGTGGTGGTCCTGCACAACGGCCGTCTGGCCGCCGCCGGACCGGCCCTGGAGGTGATCAACCAACAGCTGCTGCGCGACGTCTATGGCGTCGACGGCCGCCTGGAGCAGGTGCGCGGTCGACCGCTGGTGATGGTCGACGGCCGCCTGCCCTCTCACTCAGCCCTGGGATAAATCATGAGCGACATGCAACAGCTGCCCTTCGACACCCTGGAAACGCCCCAGGCCGCCCCGGCCTTCAACCTGCGTCCACTGCTGCTGGCCAACCTGGCTTGCACCATGGCGATGATGGCCTTTGTCTCGCTGATCGGTCCCATTGCGCGGATTCTCGGCCTGGCCACCTGGCAGGCGGGCATGGCGGTGACCGTTTCCGGGGTGATCTGGATGCTCCTGGCCCGGCCCTGGGGCCGGGCCAGTGACCGCCTGGGCCGACGGCAGATCCTGCTGCTGGGCACCGGCGGCTTCACCCTGGCCTTTCTCGCCCTGAGCCTATTCATCGACCTGGCGCTGCACGCCTTGCCCTCGGCCATCCTGGCCTTTGCCGGGCTGCTGCTGGGACGCGGCCTGATCGGGGTGTTCTACGCGGCGATTCCGGTGGGCGGCTACGCGCTGATCGCCGACAACATCGAGCCCGAGCACCGGGCTCGGGCCATGGCCTCGCTGGGGGCGGCCAACGCCTGCGGCCTGGTTCTGGGCCCGGCGATTGCCGCGCTGCTGGCCCGCTACAGCCTGAGCCTGCCGTTCTATGTGCTGGCGCTGCTGCCGCTGCTGGGCTTCGCCTTGCTCAAGGCGCGGCTGCCGCGCCAGGAGTTGCACCTCAAGCAACCGCCCAAGTCGGTGCGCCTGAGCGACCCGCGCCTGCGCCGGCCGCTGCTGGTGGCGTTCGTCTCGATGCTGTGCGTGGCCATGGCGCAGATCACCGTCGGCTTCTTCGCCCTCGACCGCCTGGGCATGGGTCCGGCGGAGGCGGCGCAGACCGCCGGTGTCGCCCTGACCCTGGTGGGGCTGGCGTTGATTGCCTCGCAACTGCTGGTGCGCAAGCTGGAGTGGCCGCCACTGCGGATGATCCGCGTCGGCGCCCTGGTGGCCGCAATGGGCTTTGCCGCGAGCATCCTCGCCGCTCACGCCTGGGTGCTGTGGCTGGGGTTCTTTGTCTCGGCGGCCGGTATGGGCTGGATCTTCCCCTCCTTTGCCGCCCTGGCCAGCAACGCAGTGGACGCTGCCGAGCAAGGCGCCACTGCCGGCTCCGTCGGCGCGGCCCAGGGCCTGGGGGTGGTGGTCGGGCCCTTGGCGGGCACCCTGATCTACGCGGTGGAGCCGCGCCTGCCCTACCTGCTGGCGGCGCTGCTGCTGGTGCTGGTGGCCTGCTGGCCCGAAGCCCGACGCCGCTGACCTTGGCGGGCGGACGGCGCGCATGCTCGACATCGCCCCACTGTAGCCGCTGTCGAGCCTCTGGCGAGGCTGCGCGAAGGTCCGCAGGACCTTGCTTGGCGATCGACCGCCGAACTTCCGGCGCCTGCAAGGCCGCCGCGTCTCCTGCGGAGCCGTTCGCAGCCTGCGGCAGCGGCTACACGTTGCTGCGGGCCATGCGCCGCAGGGCCAGGCTGTACAGCAGTAAGGCCAGGCCCGCCAGGGCGCCGCCCGCCAGCCCGACATAGGCAAAACCCAACTGTCCGCCGACCCAGCTGCCCAGCAACGCACCACCGCCGATGCCGATGTTGTAGATCCCGGAGAACATCGCCATCGCCACGTCGGTGGCGTCCGACGCCAGCACCAGCACCTTGGATTGCAGGGCCAGGCCGAAGCCCATGATCGCCATGCCCCAGACCACGCTCAGCGCCACCAGGGACCAGACATGGCCGTTGAGGGGCAACAGCAGGCTCAGGCACAGCGCCAGCAGGGTCACCGCCGTCAGCAGGAAGCCCTGGGGGCTGTGGCGGTGCAGCCAGCTGAACAGCAGCGAGCCGATGATCCCGGCACCGCCAAACACCAGCAGGATCAGGGTCACCACATCGCCCCCCAGGCCCGCCGCTACCTTGATGAACGGCTCGATGTAGCTGTAGGCGGTGAATTGCGCGGTGACCACCAGGGCCGTCAGCCCATAGATCGCCACCAGCGCCGGGCGTTTGAACAGCAGCGGCAGGCTGCGCAGGGAGCCGGAGTTCTGGCTGGGCAGCAGCGGCAAGGTACGGATCAACCACAGCACCAGCAAGCCGGCCATCGCCGCGATCACGCCGAAGGTGGTACGCCAGCCCAGGGCTTCGCCCAGCAGACGCCCCAGAGGAATGCCCAGGACCATGGCCAGGGAAGTGCCGGTGGCCAGCAGGCCCAGGGCCTGCACTTGCTTGCCCGGCGGCGCCAGGCGCACCGCCAGTGACGCGGTGATGGACCAGAACAGGGCATGGGCCAGGGCCACGCCGATGCGGCTGAGCATCAACAGGCCGAAGCTGTTGGCCAGGCTGGACAGCACATGGCTGACGATGAACAGCCCGAACAGCACCGTGAGCAACCGGCGCCGCTCGACGTTACGGGTCAGCAGCATCACCGGCAGCGAGGTCAGGGACACGATCCAGGCGTAGATGGTCAGCATCAGCCCGACCCGCGCGGTAGGCAGGTCGAAGCTGGCGCCGATGGCGCTGAGCAGCCCCACCGGCACGAATTCCGTCGTGTTGAAGACAAAGGCCGCCAGCGCCAACGCGATGACCGGCTGCCAGTTACCTTGAGGTGTAGCCGCGGAGTTGCTCATGGGCGGGTCGTAATACTCTATCGATGATCGAACAGGTCCAGGACCCGATAAAAATGCACAACCCGGGCCAGGAACCATGACCGGGGGCTGCCCGCTTGCGCAGCTGGCGCACGGTGTCGCTGCCTGTTTTTTTGCGCGACACAGGCTGGCAGGCGCCTGGTCAGTTGCCCTGCGCCGCCTCGAAGACCGTCATGGCCAGCGTCACCCCTTTGAGCAGGCGCGCCTGGGTGACCCCGTCCCGGGCCTGTACCGACAGCCCGTGCAGCACCGTAGAGTAATAATCCCCCAGGGAAGTTGCATCGGTGTGTGCCGGCAGTTCGCCGGACTGCACCGCCGCTTCCAGGCGCTGGATGATGCTGGCGGTACGGGCCCGGCGATGCTCGGCCAGCCACTCACGCACGCCGTCGTTGTCACTGGAGCAGTTCACCGCCGAGGACACCACCATGCAGCCCTGGGGATGACCGGCCCGGGTGTAGAGCGCCACCGCCTCTTTGAGCATGCGCTCGATGGCGACATAGGCGCTGGCTTCGCCCAGGGCCTGGTCGGCAAAACCGCCCTCGTGGCTTTCATAGAGTTCGATGGCCTCGCGAAACAGCGCCTCCTTGGAACCGAAGGCGGCGTAGATCCGCGCCGAGGCGATCCCCAGGGCCGCCACCAGATCGGCCATGGAAGTGGTTTCAAATCCACGGGCCCAGAACAGCTCAAGCGCTTGGCGCAACGCCTGGTTGCGATCGAATTCGCGGGGTCTTCCAGCCATGGGGGTCGGGTATCTCGTCAGGACAAGGAAACTGACCGGCAGGGGCCGGTCAGTGGGTTGGCGCAAGGCGCCGCGACGAAATGATATTAGATTTGCACCGGCCCCGGCCATTTTCCATGGCCCGGGACCGCCTGCCCTTTGTTCAGTCGGCGCCCTCCTGAAGAAAGGGCAGCAGGTGAGCGAGGAACTCCTCCGGCGCCTCTTCCATGATGAAGTGCCCGCAGTCAGGCACGATGGCGCCGCGCAGATCCGTGGCGTGACCCTGCAGGGTCAGCAAGGGTGCATCGTTGGTGGCGTGCTCGGCGCCAATGGCCAGCACCGGCATTGCCAGCGGTCGCTGCGCGCGCAACTGATTCTGCCGCACGGTCTCGGGAATCGCCCGGTAGTAGGCAAAACCCGCACGCAGGCCGCCCGGCGCGGCGTACGCCTCGATATAGACCTCGGCGGCCACCGCCTCGCGGCGATGGGACCAGTGATCGAATATGTAATTCAGGTAGGCCCGCTCGCGTCCGGCGATCAAGGCTTCCGGCAAGTCCCGCAGCTGGTTGAACATGAAGTGCCAGAGAAAGATGTTCTGCTCTGGCGCGACGAAGATCGGCGGCGCCGCCGCCAGCCCCGGGATCACCGCTTCGGTCAGCGCCAGGCGCTCCACCGCCTGCGGATGATCGCTGGCCAGGGCGTAGGCGATCCACATGCCGACATCGTGGCCGACCACGCTGTAGCGCTCGAAGCCCAACTGCCCCATCACCTGGTGCAGCACCCCGGCCACATGGCCGGTGTCGTAGCCCTGCTCCGGGCGGTCGGACTGGCCGCTGCCCGGCGGGTCCACGGCAATGGCCTGGAAGCCTCGGGCGGCCAGGGCCTGGATCACTTCGCGCCAGGCGTACCAGGTCTGCGGCCAGCCGGGAATCAGCAGCACCGGGCGGCCCGTGCCGGCGCTGACACAGTGGATGCGCTGGCCGTCGATGCGCACATAGCGATGGGTCAGGCCGCCAGTCTCGGCCTGGGTGTTGTCGGTGAATGCAGTCATGGGGATTCTCTTGATGAAGGGTTCAGGCAATGCCGAGCATGCGGTTGATCTGTTGGCGGTCGATCCCGGCCCCGGCGAAGTCGTCGAAGATCCGCTCGGTGACCTGGATCATGTGGCGGTTGATGAATTCGACACCTTCCCGGGCGCCGTCCTCCTGATCCTTGAGGCAGCACTCCCACTCCAGGGTCGCCCAGCCCGGGTAGTCGTATTGCGCCAGCTTGGCAAAGATCCCCTTGAAGTCGACCTGGCCGTCGCCCAGGGAACGGAAGCGCCCGGCCCGCTCGACCCAGGAGCTGTAGCCGCCGTAGATGCCCTGGCGGCCGCTGGGATTGAACTCGGCATCCTTGACGTGAAACATGCGGATGCGCTCGTGGTAGATGTCCAGGTAACTCAGGTAGTCCAACTGCTGCAGCACGAAGTGGCTGGGGTCGAAGAGGATGTTGCAGCGCGGGTGACGGTCGACCAATTCATAGAAGCGTTCGAAGCTGGTGCCATCGTGCAGGTCCTCGCTGGGGTGGATCTCGTAGCACAGGTTGACCCCCTGCTCGTCGCACAGATCGAGGATCGGCCGCCAGCGTCGAGCCAGTTCCTCGAAAGCGGCCTCGATCAAACCTTCTGGACGTTGCGGAAAGGGAAACAGATAGGGCCAGGCCAGGGACCCGGAAAAGGTGCCCATGTCACCGAGCCCCAGGCGGCGCGAGGCCTTGGCCGCCAGCTTCATCTGCTCTATGGCCCAGGCCGTTCTGGCTTGGGGATTGCCCCGCAGCGCCTGGGGCGCGAAGTTGTCGCACATTGCGTCGTAGGCCGGATGCACTGCCACCAGCTGGCCGAAGATATGACTGGTCAGCTCACTGATCACCAGACCCTTTTGTGCCAACTGACCCTTGAGGTCATCGCAGTAATCCTGGCTGTCCGCCGCGGTGGCGACGTCGAACAGACGCGCATCCCAGGCAGGAATCTGCAGTGCCTTGAAACCCAGATCAGCAGCCCACTGGGCAATGCCCGACAGGCTGTTGAAGGGGGCGGTATCGGCACTGAACTGTGCCAGGTGCAGGCTGGGGCCCTTGAGGGTTTTCATCGCATTGCTCCCTATTCTTTGTTGGTCGACAAAGAATAGGGAGCCGCTGTTGCCACGTCAATCATCGGTGTGCAGAAAAATGCTTTGGGGACGGGCTGATCACCGGTAGCAGCTGGCTTGCCAGGGATGGCGCCGTTCTGCAAACGCGAACGCGCCGGGTACATGAACGGGAAGCGCATGGCGCTTCTCCACACACTCGCCAGCTCGCACACTTTCAGTTGTTTGTTTCGCCTATCAATGAATCCTGCGGGCAATAGACTTGTACAACTGAATGAACAGCACATCATGAATGTGACTAAAGACTCAGTGAAATCAATTCATTTCCTCTCAATTAATAGCCCGGCATAAAATACAGCTCAATGATCGATAGCTTAGAAACACCACTAAGCAAAAGAACCTAGCAATAACATTGGAAAGTACAGAGAACCGATAAATAAATTCAGGTTCCATCTCGGAAACCAGGACGCCATGAACAAAGAGCTTACATTCACCATCAAAAGCATTTGCTTCGACGAAAACTATCACCCCTCCGAAAATACACGTATCACTACCAACTTCGCCAACTTGGCCCGTGGCAAAAGCCGCCAAGACAACTTGCGCAATACGTTGAAAATGATTGACAACCGCTTCAATGCCTTGGCGCACTGGGACAACCCCAAAGGCGATCGTTACGCTGTCGAACTTGAAATCGTTTCCGTTGAAATGGGCATTGATACTGCAAACAGTGGCAACGCCATCCCTTTGATTGAAATACTGAAAACGAACATTTTCGACCGAAAGACCACTGAACGCCTGGAAGGCATTGTCGGAAACAACTTCTCCTCTTACGTACGAGATTATGACTTTAGCGTTCTGTTATTGAACCACAACAAGGACCAGCCAGAATTCAGCACTCCCGACAACTTTGGAGAGCTGCATGGGAAGCTGTTCAAGCACTTCATCCACTCAAGCGCCTACAAGGAAAACTTTAACAAACCACCGGTTATTTGCCTGAGTGTTTCCAGCAGCCGAACCTATCATCGAACTGAGAACCAGCACCCTGTCTTGGGCTTTGAATACCAGCAGGATGAATACTCTCTAACCGATGAGTACTTCAAGAAGATGGGATTGAAGGTTCGCTACTTCATGCCTGCAAACAGCGTTGCGCCTTTGGCTTTCTACTTCGTCGGTGACTTGCTCAGTGACTACACCAATCTTGAGTTGATCAGCACCATCAGCACGATGGACACCTTCCAGAAGATTTACCGCCCTGAAATCTACAATGCCAATTCTGCAGCAGGAAAATCCTATCAACCCAGTCTGAAGCACCAGGATTACTCACTGACTCGTATTGTTTATGACCGAGAGGAACGTAGCCGCCTGGCTATTGAGCAGGGGCAGTTTGTTGAGGTGAACTTCATCAAGCCGTACCAGGCCATCCTTGAGCAGTGGTCCGCCCATTGCGCTCTTTGACTCATTGAAATCACAAGGCCATTGATGATGAAAAAACTGTTACCCACCTCAACTGCCGGCAGCTTGCCTAAACCCTCCTGGCTTGCACAACCTGAAACACTATGGTCGCCCTGGAAGTTGCAAGACGAGGAATTGGTCGAGGGCAAACACGATGCTTTACGTTTGTCACTGCAGGAACAGCAACAGGCCGGTATTGATATCGTCAGTGATGGCGAACAAACACGCCAACACTTTGTCACTACCTTTATTGAACACCTCAGCGGCGTCGATTTCGCGAAACGTGAAACCGTTAGAATTCGTGATCGCTATGATGCGAGCGTGCCAACGGTGGTGGGTGCTGTCGCTCGGCAAAAACCGGTATTTGTTGAAGATGCCAAGTTTTTACGTCAGCAAACCAAACAACCCATAAAATGGGCGCTGCCAGGCCCCATGACCATGATCGACACGCTTTATGACAGCCATTATAAAAGTCGCGAAAAACTGGCTTGGGAATTCGCCAAGATCCTCAATCAGGAAGCCCGAGAGTTAGAGGCTGCCGGTGTGGACATCATCCAGTTTGATGAGCCCGCCTTTAACGTTTTCTTTGATGAGGTGAATGATTGGGGAGTGGCCACTCTGGAAAGGGCCATTGAAGGCCTCAAGTGTGAAACGGCGGTCCATATTTGCTATGGCTACGGCATCAAGGCCAACACCGATTGGAAAAAGACTCTGGGATCAGAGTGGCGACAATATGAAGAGGCTTTCCCCAAGCTGCAAAAATCCAGTATCGATATAGTCTCGCTGGAATGTCACAACTCTCATGTCCCAATGGATCTCATTGAACTCATCAGAGGCAAAAAAGTGATGGTCGGAGCCATTGACGTGGCATCCAACACCATTGAAACACCAGAGGAAGTGGCCAATACCCTACGCAAGGCACTGCAGTTCGTAGAGGCCGACAAACTCTATCCATGCACCAACTGTGGCATGGCGCCACTAGCTCGCGAAGTGGCAAGAGGCAAGCTAAAGGCATTAAGCGCTGGTGCAGACATTATCCGAAGAGAACTCTCGAACCCGTGCTGAGCTGAAGCCGGCAATGCTGTGCGGGAGGATTGAAGCAGTGGATTAAAAAGTTACCGGGCTGCTTCAGGCCCTCCTCGACACTTTCGAGCAGCACCCGATATTTAGGACCCTCCATGTCACTTCCCAGAACGGCTATCGAGCCATTGAGCTTTCGCGAAGCGCTCGGGCACTACGCATCCGGTATCACGGTGATTACCTCGCAGATTGCTGGCGAGCCGATCGGCTTTACCTGCCAGTCGTTTTATAGCGTGTCGATGAGCCCGCCACTGGTGTCATTCAGCGTCATGTCCGGCTCGGCCAGCTATCCCAGGATTCGCCAGGCGGGTCGATTCGCGGTCAATATCCTGTCCGGTGAGCAGGTCAGGATTTCCAACCAGTTCGCTCGTAAAGGCACGGACAAGTGGCATGGCGTCCAATGGCAGGAATCGCCGCTGGGGAATCCGATCATTGCCGGCAGCCTGCATTGGCTGGATTGTGAAATTCACGCGGAACACGCCGCAGGTGATCACCTGATCGTGATTGGTGAAGTGAAAGCGTTGAACCTGCAACAAGCGGCGGCTGCGCAGCCACTGCTGTATTTCAAAGGGCAGTATTGCAACCTCGCAGCCCATGGCTCGGTTTGAAGTCTTGAGCTGCGCGGTGCTCCTTCGCTGAGGGCCTGTTGCAGGCCACTGGCTTGCTGGCGAAGCAGACAGACGCCGTTGCCGCGGCCTCTTGGCGATAGTGCCGAACCACGATAGCCGCCAAACGGCCGCACCTCCCTCATTACTCTTGTACCGGAATCTGCCGCAACGGCTTCACCGACTTGAAGGAAAAGCTCGAGTAGATTTCCTTTACCGCCGGCAGGGTCTGCAGCACCTCTCGGGCAAATTCGCCGAAGGACTCCAGGTCCTTGGCCAGCACCTCGAGAAGAAAGTCATAGCGCCCGGAGACGTTGTGGCAGGCGATGATTTCCGGGATTTCCAGCAGCCGCTGCTCGAAAGCCCGAGCCGTCTCCCGGGAATGGGACTCCATCATCACGCTGACAAAGGCAGTGACCCCGTAGCCCAGCGCCTTGGGCGAGAGGATCGCCTGGTAGCCGGTGATCACCCCGCTCTCTTCCAGCAACTTGACCCGGCGCCAGCACGGCGAGGTGGTGAGGGCCACGCTGTCCGCCAGCTCGGCATTGGTCAGCCGGGCATTGTCTTGCAGGGCAATCAGCAGGGCTTTGTCCGTACGATCCAGGCTCTGGGGCATGTTTTGCCTCTTTATCTTGTTTTTATGATGTTTTATTCCAATCAAGTGCTTTTTTTGGAGCTAGATTAGAATTTATTGCGCCGGATTTGAGCATAGCATTAGGGAAAATCCGAGAGTGTTCACCATGAACAATAAAAACAGTGACCTTGGTTTTTCCACCCGAGCCATCCACCACGGCTATAACCCTCAGGAGCATCAGGGCGCGCTGATTCCACCGATCTACCTGACCTCCACCTTTACCTTCGCCACCGCCGAATATGGCGCTGACTGCTTTGCCGGCGAACAACCCGGCTACTTCTACACCCGCATCGGCAACCCGACCCTGGCGTTGCTGGAAGCGCGCATGGCAGCCCTGGAAAATGGCGAAGCTGCAGTGGCCTTCGGTTCCGGCATGGGCGCCATTGCCGCCACCCTGTGGACCCTGCTGCGCCCCACCGACGAAATCATCGTCTGCCGGACCTTGTATGGCTGCACCTTCGCGCTCCTGCACCACGGCCTGGCCGAGTTCGGGGTCAAGGTGCGCCATGTGGACATGAGCGATCTGGGCAACCTGCGGGCCGCCATCAGCCCGGCCACACGCATGATCTACTGCGAGTCCCCGGCCAATCCCAACATGCAACTGGTGGACATTGCCGCCGTGGCCGAAATCGCCCGCCAGCATCCGCGCATCACCTTTGCCGTGGACAACACCTATTGCACCCCTTACCTGCAGCGTCCACTGGAGCTGGGGGCCGATCTGGTGGTGCATTCAGCGACCAAATACCTCAACGGCCACGGCGACATCACCGCCGGTATCGTGGTCACCCGCCAGAGCCTGGCGGAGCACATTCGCCTGCAGGGCCTGAAGGACCTCACCGGTGCCGTGCTTTCGCCGCAGGACGCCTTTCTCCTGATGCGCGGCCTCAAGACCCTGGCCCTGCGCATGGAGCGCCACTGTAGCAACGCCCAGATCATCGCCGAGTACCTGCAAGAGCATCCGCGGGTGCAGTGGGTCGCCTACCCCGGCCTGCCGTCCTTCGCACAATACAGCCTGGCGCAACAGCAGATGAAATTGCCCGGCGGCATGCTCGCCTTTGAACTCAAGGGCGGCCTGGCCACCGGTAGCCGCTTCATGAACGCCCTGCAACTGTTCAGTCGTGCAGTGAGCCTGGGGGACGCCGAGTCCCTGGCCCAGCACCCGGCGAGCATGACCCATTCCACCTACACCCCGGAAGAACGGGCCGAACACGGCATCGCCGAAGGCCTGGTGCGCCTGTCGGTGGGCCTGGAAGACGTCGCCGACCTGCTGGCCGATCTCGCCCAGGCCCTGGATGCCTGTGTCGAATCCGCGGCGCCGCTACCGGCCGTCGAGGCCGTGGCCAGGATCGGCAAGGCCCTTCCTTGAGCCGGGTCAACGCCGTTCCGGGCTGCCCGGTCTACAACCCCGAGTTGCCGATGCGCCGCTGCCTGCGGCGCATCATGCATCCAAGCAACACCCGCAACACCCTTTGAATCGTTACCCACAGGAGTGGAACAACCCATGAGTCGTATCAATAACAAAGCCACCCAACTGCTCAGCGCCATGATCCTTGCCGGTCTCGCCTGCCATTCCCTGGCAGCCGACAGCATCCGGATCGGCATCGCCGGGGCCAAGACCGGCCCGGTGGCGCAATACGGTGACATGCAGTTCAGCGGCGCGCGCATGGCCATCGAGCAGATCAACGCCAAGGGTGGCGTCGACGGCAAGCAACTGGTGGCCGTGGAATACGACGACGCCTGCGACCCCAAGCAAGCGGTGGCCGTGGCCAACAAAGTGGTGAATGACGGCGTCAAGTTCGTGGTCGGGCACCTGTGCTCCAGCTCCACTCAGCCGGCATCCGACATCTACGAAGATGAAGGCATCGTGATGATCACCCCTGCAGCCACCAGCCCGGAGCTGACGGCCCGGGGCTACAAGATGGTGTTCCGCACCATCGGCCTGGACAACGCCCAGGGCCCGGCGGCGGCACGCTACATCGCCCAGCTGAAACCGACCAATGTGGCGGTGCTGCACGACAAGCAGCAGTACGGTGAAGGCATCGCCAGCTCGGTCAAGGACATCCTCGGCAAGGAAGGTATCAAGGTCGCGATGTTCGAAGGCATCAACGTCGGCGAGCGCGACTACTCGTCGATCCTGGCCAAGCTCAAGCAGGCCAATGTCGATTTCGTGTACTTCGGCGGCTACCACCCGGAAATGGGCCTTTTACTGCGCCAGGCCAAGGAAAAGGGCCTGACCGCGCGCTTCATGGGCCCTGAAGGCGTAGGCAACGACTCGATCTCGCAGATCGCCAAGGACGCCTCCGAAGGCATGCTGGTGACCCTGCCCAAGTCCTTCGACCAGGACCCGGCCAACAAGGCCCTGGTGCAAGCCTTCGAAGCCAAGAAGGAAAACCCCAGCGGTCCGTTCGTGCTGCCGTCCTACTCGGCCGTGGAAGTGATTGCCGGGGGCATCGCCGCGGCCAAGAGCGAGGACCCGGAGAAAGTCGCCGAGGCGATCCACAAAGGCACCTTCAAGACCCCCACCGGGGACTTGAGCTTCGACGAGAAAGGCGACCTCAAGGACTTCAAGTTCGTGGTCTATGAATGGCATTACGGCAAGCCCAAGAGCGTAGCGGCAGAAAGCGCCGGGCTGTAAGCCGGTAACGGCGCGCCGCTCATCCCCGGGGAGCGGCGTCCCGCTGGCGTCAAAAAAAACAACAACCTCAAACAAAACAGGGTCTTAGAGCAAAAAACTTTACTACTGCGCCCCCCGCCAAAAGAATACCCTACTTATCAACTTGGGAATAACCACCCCACAACAGCAACTAAGACCTGTTACCGCTACACTTCAAGCATGCTGTAAATCCGCCAAACCCCAGACTAGACAACCAATACTTTCGGCGTAGATCGTTAGCACGCTTAGTTACTTGACAATGAACTTACGATTTCGAAAAGCCGAACTCAAAAGCCTGCAACCAGCCTGGACATCCCGCCCTCACCCCGCCCCCGCTGGACATAACGCCCTGAACCGAGCGACAACCAGCAACACTGTGAAAGACTTCCTTCTTGAAATCTCTTAGCCGGAGCGTCAACTACCTGCTAATAGACGAGCCCTCCGTTAATTACCACCAAACAACTTGAAATAACATTTGCACACTAAATTCACTTTTGTTTATTGTGCGCCTACGCACTTGCTAGTCTATTAGTAAGAGACGGATTCCCGGCGTCAAAAACTTGTTCAAGGAGAAAAGAACGTGGATCCTTTTATCGGAGAAATTCGCTTGTTCCCTTGGGGCTGGGCACCTGAGGGTTGGCTCCCTTGCGAGGGCCAGGTTCTACCCATCAACACCAATGTGGCGCTGGCTTCCCTGCTGGGCAAAACCTATGGCGGTGACGGCAGTACGACGTTCGGCCTGCCGGATCTGCGTGGCCGGGTCGCTCTGGGGCAGAACTACAGAGCCTCCACTGTCGATCCGATCATGGATGTGCACGCGCTGGGCACCAAAGGCGGTAGCGAAACCGTGACGATGCCGCAGAACTCGGTGGCCCAGCATAGCCACGCCACGCATGTCTCCAACGATCCGGGCAACGATGACCCGGGCGGCAACATTCCCGCTGTCAGCTCGAACACCAAGGGGGTCCCGGCAAAACCGACCTATACCTCGGCAACCGGCACTCTGATCGCCCTCAACAGCGCGACCGTCACCCCAACGCCAGGCATGCCCATGCCGAATGTGCAGCCCTCCATCGTGGGCTATTTCTGCATTGCTACGACGGGCATCTACCCACCTCGCCAGTAACGGCTGTCTACAGACCCTCAAGCAAGGAAACTGACATGTCTGAAGCTTTCGTCGGAGAAATCCGCATGTTCGCCGGCAACTATGCGCCAGAGAATTGGGCGTTCTGTGACGGATCGCTGCTGCCCATCAGCAACTTCCAGGTCCTCTACTCGTTACTGGGCACCCTGTACGGCGGCAACGGCATCACCAACTTCGGTCTCCCGGACTACCGTGGCCGGCTCCCCGTGGGCCAAGGCACCGGCACCGGACTGACCCCAAGGACGCTAACGCAGAAGTTTGGCGTGGAAACCGTGACCATGAGGCCGGAAAACACTGCCCCCCACACCCATGGCTTTATGGTGAGCGCCCAAGATGCCACCTCGGCAGTCCCATCCCCAGCCGCAACGCCCAATAGCATGACCTTTGGCAAATTCCCGGGCGCGGGGATCATCACCGGGCTGTACAGCGCAGGAACCGGAACATCCACCGCCGTCCCGATGAACCCGCAGTTTCTCGACTCGGCACTGACCCCGAGCGCTGGCGCCGCGACCCCCCACAGCAACCTGATGGGTTCGTTGGCGATCAACTACATCATTTGCCTGGTCGGCCTCTATCCGACCCGACAGCAGTGAACCCCTCACTCAATCTGGAATGACCGATCATGGACGCTTTTACCGGTGAAATCAGACTGTTCCCCTACAACTTCGTCCCGCAAAACTGGGCGTACTGCGATGGCTCGCTCATCACCGTCCAGCAGAATCCGGCCCTCTATTCGGTGATTGGCAACCTGTATGGCGGCACCCCCGGACAGAACTTCAAGCTGCCCAATCTCAACGGGCGCGTGGCCATGGGGGCCGGGCCCGGCCCCGGGCTGACCGACAGGCCAGTTGGCACGGCCCTGGGAGCCGACCGGATAACCATGGTGGCCAGCAACTTCGCCCCGCATACCCATCAGGTGTTGGCCAAGGACGGCAGCGAATCGGCGGCCGCTCTGGATACTCCCAACAACACCGCCTACCTGGCACAACCCCGCAACGTCCGCCTGTACAACAACACCGCACCGACGGCGACAAGCCAGACACTGGCGGCCATCACGGTGGGCAACGCCGGTAGTGGCACAACGTCGACGGCCTTGCGCAACACCATGCAACCCTTCCAGACGCTGTCCTACTGCATCTGCCTGGAAGGCGAGTACCCGATCAGAAGCTCATGACTCACATCACCGCTCTCCAGTTGCCGGCAGGCAACGTGGCTGTACTGCGCAAGCAGAACAGCCACGACCTGGGATTTCTCCAGGCGCTGTACGCCTCACGCCGCTGGGCCGAAGTCAGTGCAGTGCCTGGCTGGAACGACGCCCAGCGCCGGGCTTTCCTGCACTCCCAGGCCGAGCTGCAACGCCAGCACTATGAAAAGCACTTTCCCGCTGCGGACTTTCTGATCGTCGAGCAGGCCGGCAGCCCGATCGGGCGCCTGTGCGTGCAGTACGCGGCCGACGATGTGCGCATTGTCGATATTGCCCTGCTACCGGACTGGCATGGCCGGGGCATCGGCACCGACTTGCTGCGCACGGTACTGGCCAAGGCCGACGCCCAGCGTCAGACCTGCAGCCTGAGCGTCGAACAGGGCAGCCGTGCCCGCCGGCTGTATGAGCGGCTGGGCTTCCGGGCCGGTGCCGACAGTGGCCTGTACACCCAAATGCAGCGTCCCGCGCGGATGGCCGCCCGGGAAGAGATCGACAGTCCCTGAGCATCAAGTAATACCTGCCCCCCAAGGGGCCGGCTGTAGCCGTGCTGTAACCGCTGGACCTTTATCAACACTTACGCTGGACACGACCCTCAAACCGGTCGCAAGGCAGGAAGCCCTCATGAGAACACCACTGACCACGCTAGGTATCTGGCTGACACGCCCGCTGATTTCGCTGTTCCTGCTCCTGGTCATGTTGACCGTGAGCAGCCAGGCAATGGCCGCCGCTCCCGTGATCACCAACCCGGCTACGGGCAGTACCTTGCCCAGCGTGGCAGTGGGCCAGCCCATGAGCATCGTCATCAATTCCGTCGGCGGCGCACAACCACTGGACCAATGGGTGGAGTGCGACGCCAATGACCCGGACTACGACGGCGTGACGCCCTGCCTGCCGCCGGGCCTGATCCTCGATCCGTCACCGGGCAGCTCGAACACCCTACTGCACGGCACTCCCACCACCGCCGGCACCTACACATTCAGCATCACCCTCAATGACGGCCTGAATCAGGGCGGCGTCGCCACCTATACCCTGGTGGTCACCAGCTCCGCGACCCCGACCCTGACCGCCGTCAACCCGAACACCGGCAGCACCGCAGGCGCCACCTCCGTCACCCTCACCGGTACCAACCTAACCGGTGCCACGGCGGTGAGCTTTGGCGGGACAGCCGCCACCGGTTACATCGTCAACAATGCCACCACCATCACCGCCACCACCCCGGCCCACGCCGCGGGTGTGGTTAACGTGGTAGTCACCACCCCAGGGGGCACCGCGACTCTGACCAACGGCTATACCTACAACGTGCCGCCCCCCACCGTCGGCCCGGTCAGCGCCACGGTGGCCGCCAACAGCAGCGCCAACCCAATCACCCTGAGCCTGAGCGGCGGCGCCGCCAGCAGCGTGGCCGTGGACACTGCCGCCAGCCACGGCACCGCCACCGCCAGTGGCACCAGCATCACCTACACCCCGACCGCCGGTTTCTCCGGTTCCGACAGTTTTACCTACACCGCCACCAACGCCAGCGGCACTTCCAGCCCGGCCACCGTGACCATCACCGTCACCGCGCCGACCCTGGCGATAACGCCGACGACACTGCCCGACGGCACTCAGGGCGCAGCCTACAGCCAGACCCTGAGCGCCACCGGCGGCACCGCGCCGTACACCTACGCGATCAGCGCCGGCAGCTTGCCGGCCGGCCTGAGCCTGAACACCAGCACAGGCGTGATCAGCGGCACGCCGAGCAGCAGTGGCACCAGCAACCTGACTGTCACCGCCACTGACGCCAACAGCGCCACCGGTTCCCGCGCCTATAGCCTGGTGATCAACGGCCTGGCGCCGGTGGCCGGCGCCGTCAGCGCCACGGTGGCGGCCAACAGCAGCGCCAACCCGATCACGTTGAATATCACCGGCGGCGCTGCCACCAGCGTCGCCGTGGCCAGTGCTGCCAGCCATGGCACCGCCACCGCCAGCGGCACCAGCATCACCTATACCCCGACTGCCGGTTTCTCCGGTTCCGACAGTTTTACCTACACCGCCACCAACGCCAGCGGCACTTCCAGCCCGGCCACCGTGACCATCACCGTCAGCGCGCCGAGCATCACCCTCAGCCCCGGCTCCCTGAGCAACGGCAGCGTCGGCACGGCTTACAACCAGACCGTTACTGCCACCGGCGGCACCGCGCCCTACACCTACGCCATCACCGCCGGCAGCCTGCCGGCCGGCCTGATCCTGAACACTGCAACCGGCGCCATCAGCGGCACACCAATGGCCAGCGGCAGCCTCAGCCTGACCATCACCGCCACCGACGCCAACAGCGCCACCGGTTCCCAGGCCTACTCGATCACCATCGGCGTCCAGGCGCCGGTGGCCGGCGCCGTCAGCGCCACGGTGGCGGCCAACAGCAGCACCAACCCGATCACTCTCAACCTCAGCGGTGGCGCGGCCACCAGCG